>CAZBWF010000018.1:0-11968 GCA_964495675.1 uncultured Gammaproteobacteria bacterium | reverse complement strand
TCATCGTTGTCATTGCGAGGGAGGGTACTCCCGACCGTGGCAATCCCGTGATTATTGCAGTATTGACGGGATTGCCACGTCGTCCCGAATACGGGACTCCTCGCAATGACAGTAGTCACCGTGCCAGCACGTAGCGCATGGCGCCGAGGTGCCGTACTGCGCCTTTCATTTCCATGAGCGTCAATGCTGCATTTATAGCTCCCGCAGAAAGTTCCGTCAAGCGCGTGAGCTCATCCACATGCATGGGCTCGCGCGTGAGATGCGAGAGGATTTTCGCCTCCTCGGGCGTATCCGGCACTACCTCGCGCACCTCCAGATATTCAGTCGCGCGCTTGAGATTGAGGGCATCCAGCACATCAGATGCTTCGGTGACGAGCCGCGCTCCCATTTTAATGAGGTTGTTCCCTCCCTCGGCGCTAGGGTTGGTGATGTTGCCCGGGACCGCGAACACCTCGCGGTTCTGTTCCAAAGCATTCCGCGCCGTGAGGAGCGCGCCGGATTCCACCGGCGCTTCCACCACCACGGTGCCGAGCGAGAGTCCGGCAATAATGCGGTTCCTCTGGGGGAAGTGGTGTTTGAGCGGCGGTGTTCCGAGCGGATGCTCGGACGCAATACACCCTCCTTCGGCCGCCATGCGCTCCGCTACAAATCGGTTTGCGCTTGGATAGACGTTTGATTTTTCAATGCCGCAGCCCAAGACGGCAATGGTTTTGCCTTTTGCATCCAGTGCGGCGCGGTGCGCGATGGTATCAATGCCCAACGCAAGACCCGAAACAATAATGAGCCCCTGTTCGGCCAGTTCGCGGCCGAGTGATTCAGCCACCTGCTGTCCGTAGGCCGTGTGTTTCCGCGTGCCCACAATCGCGATGAGAAAATCATCCGGCGAAGGGAGCGTGCCGCGGTAAAAGAGGACCGGCGGGGCCGAATAGATTTCTTTGAGGAGCGCGGGATACGCTTGGTCGCGGACCGTAACCACACTGACTGCTTCTTTGGCGAGCCGCTCCATTTCGGCATCCGGATTGATTTCGCGCCGGAGCCGCACGAGTTCCGCGATGATGGTTTGGTCAAATCCGATGTGCTCAAGGCCGGTGATTGAAGCGCCCCACGCCGCCTGCATGGTGGTAAAAGAAGAGAGGAGTTTTTCAAAGCGTTTTGGCCCGATGCTGTATATTTTTGAAAAAGCAACCCAATATTTAAGTTCTTCTGGGCTAATATTAGGGATATTTTGAGTATTTTGTATTGACATTTTTGATATTTGTGGTATAATATAATGTTTAAACCAATAGTATACACCAAGCCGAAGTGAACCTTTCACTCACAGGAGGGCGCAGAATGACGAAGTCCGAGAAGGCCAAGGCCTTGGCCGCCACTCATGAGCTCGAGGCGGCCGACATCACGGCCGGGATGATTGAGACGTACATCCCGACTGTCCGCATCCATCGGTACTACGCGTCCGTGTTCCGCCACGGCAACCGCGGCCGGTTGCAGGTGCTCATCGCTCACGTCCGGAAAAATCGGAGCGAGCACAAGCGGCCCAACAAGCGCCAGAAGCCCACGGCGCATACGCCGGTCCGCCGGGCGCAGTACGGGCGGGGAAGCCAACTCCACATGGTGTTCCCGGGCTACCTGGCCCGGTGCGTGCTCGGTCACACGCACGCGTGAAGTACACCAAGAAGTATAGCACAACACATTGCAACGCGGCTCCGCCTGAAAGGTGGAGCCGCTTTTCTTTTTGAAAAAAAAGAGCGGGCTGGACGATGGGGAATCGTCCAGCCCGCGGGTGAAGCTACGCTACTGTGCGCAGGACTTCCTGTAGATGAGGAGGTCAGGCGTGCAGATGCGCAGCCGTGGGGAGATCGCAGATGAAGTTGTACCGGCCGGCCGCCAGAACGTTGTTCCCGCCTCGGGTGTTCGCGTTGGCGAAGTTGTCGCCGAAGCTCGGACTTGCCCGCAGAGTCGTCCCGTTCGTCGTCGCCGTCATCGCGTTGGCGTTCGTTGCGGCACCGGGTTCAGCGTTCTTCAGGGCTACCTGCGTATCCACGTTGGCCAGGTTGGCGCCACCGGAGTCGACGGCCGCGATCTGGGTATTCCCGTCAGTCTGCACCGTACCGAAGCCGGCCTTGGTCTCGCTCTTGACTGCGTAGGTCGCTTCGGCGGGTACCTGTTGGGAGCTTGTTGCCTCGGCGAACACCAGCTTGGCGTTCGGCGTTGCCTTCTCGACGGTGCTGACCTTGGCGATCTGCTTGTCCACGGCGATGGCGTTCGCGTTCGGCGAAGCGGCCAAAGAGACCAGAGCGAACACTGCCAGAGCCGCAGTGAGGTACCGCGTCATGCGCCACATATGGTTCCCTCCGTGTGCGGATGAAAGGAGCGCCTCCTCCATACACACCACTCCCCAGAGCAGTGCGTTCGATTATCTGCTTGGCGATCCAAATGCCGCTACCCTCGCATTCCTCCTTTCTTGAGTCGGCGTTTGGTACGCGTACAGTAATCGAAAAACTATTGTTTAGTGTAGGAAACCGGCGCGTTTTTGTAAAGCACGCTCTCCACAGCCCCTTTACGCTCCAAGCGAAACGAGGCACTTTTCGAGCGTCCGCTTCCAATCGGCGCCGAGGCCTGATTTTTTGATGCGGATTTCCTCGGTGCTGTATTCCCACCCTTCGGCAAGCTGGAGGAGCTTGCCGAAGCGCGCGGGCGCAATGGGTTCAAGCGGTCGAATGGTGATGACTGCCTCGCCGGGCGCGAGCGCGCCAATGGTGTCGATGGCCGTGATGCCTGCCCGGCGCGCAAGGAGCTTGAGCCGCAGGATGTAGAACAAATTATCGAGCGCGGCCGGGAGCGCGCCTTCTGTTTCAAGTTGCTTTTTAATGTCAGAGAGTTCATCCGGGTTCTCGATAAGCGCCCACTCGTGGTAGCGTTCGATTCTGCGCTCCTTGTCCGGCTCGAAGAAGCCCGGGATGCGCGCTTCAATGGGCAGGTCAACCGAAACATCGGCCAGTATGGTTGCGGGCACGCCGCTTGCGATTTCCTCCACCGCGTTGGCCAAAAGCCGGAGGTAGAGTCCCAAGCCGATTGATTTGACGTGTCCGTGCTGGGCGCGGCCGAGCACGTTGCCCACGCCCCGGATTTCCATGTCGCGCACCGCGAGGTCGAACCCTGCGCCCAGGGCTCGCGCCTCCTCGAGCGCCGCGAGCCGCCGTTCGGCTTCGCCCGTGAGCTTTTGGCGCTTGTAGAAGAAGTAGGCGTAGGCCTGGCGCGCGCCGCGGCCGATGCGGCCGCGGATTTGGTGCAATTGCGAGAGTCCGAACTGGGTGGCGTTGTCCACGATGAGCGTGTTCACATTCGGCAAATCCAGGCCGTTCTCGATGATGGTGGAGCAGACGAGCACGTCCAATTCCCCGGTGTCGAACGCGTGCATGACCTCCGCGATTTCATGTTCCGGCAATTGTCCGTGGAGCACGCCGAACCGGACCTCGGGCACGAGCTTTGCAAGCTCCTGCTTTTTTAACGACATGCTTTCCACATTGTTGTAGAGGTAGTAGGTCTGCCCGTTGCGCGCGCACTCGGCGCGGATGGCGCTGGTGACGCGGGCGTGGTCGTAGGGCTCGATGAATGTTTCGATGGGCGTTCTGCCTGATGGCGGTGTGGCAATGATGGAGATGTCCCGCACGCCGGAGTAGGCGAGGTGCAAGGTTCGTGGGATGGGCGTTGCCGTGAGCGTGAGCACGTGGGCCTGTGCGCGCATTTTTTTTAAGAGCTCCTTGTGGCGCACGCCGAACCGCTGTTCTTCATCGATAATGATGAGCCCCAGATTCTTGAAGCGGACATCGCCCGAGAGGATCCGGTGCGTTCCCACCACAATATCCACGGAGCCAGCGGAGAGCTTTTCTACAATGGCTCGCTCGTCCCGGCTCGTTTGGAAGCGCGAGAGGCCTTCAATAGAAAGGGGGAGCGCCGAGAGGCGCTCCCGTATGGTATCGAGGTGCTGTTGGGCGAGGATGGTGGTGGGAGAGAGGATGGCTACCTGGTAGCCAGCCAGGGCGGCTGCGGCTGCGGCTCGGACCGCAACCTCGGTTTTTCCAAAGCCCACGTCCCCGCAGACGAGCCGGTCCATGGGCTTGATGCCGGCGAGATCGTGGTACACGGTTTCAATGACCGCTCGCTGATCCTGGGTTTCGGAAAACGGGAACGAGCGGGCGAGCACGGCTTCGGTTTCGGCATTCCGCGGAACAGGCAATACCCGCGCCAGCCGCCGTTCCGCCTGAACGGCGAGGAGTTCGCGCGCTTCGGAGAGCGTTTCAAGCCGCGCCGAACTCAAGCTCCGGCTCCACACGCCCGCGCCGAGCCGGTCGAGGGCGGGATGCGCCTCGCCCACGTACTTTTCTATTTTTTCGGCGAGGGTTGCCGGCACAAAGAGCTTGTCGCCCTCGGCATAGGCGAGCGCGAAGTATTCGCCCGTGACGGTGTCGATGGTTTGCTCCACGATTCCCTCGAAGCGCGCCACGCCGTGGTCGAGGTGCACCACATAGTCGCCGGGTGCGAGGTTTTTGATGAAGCTCGCATCAATTCTTTTTTCTCGCTTGGGCGCTACGAGCTCCTCAAGGAGCGCCACCTCGCGCCCGGAAAAGGCGACTGCAACATCCGGCCGCGCCGGAAACGGCTCGAGTACGAGGGTTTTTGCGCGCTCGTTGTGCGAGGCGAGGGGCGCATGGTGGGTTGTAGCGCCAAGCGAGCAGGGGATGATGGCTATTTCGGCAATCGGCGACGATGCGCGCAGTGATTCAATCACATTGTCGTTGAAATCAACCCGAATCGCCTTGGGAGCTCCCGGCGGGAACACGTCAACAATGCTTCCGCGGCTCGCCATGCTCCCGGGCGCCGCGGCAAGGCGCTCCAGCGCGTACCCTGATGCCGAAAGCCGCGCGAGGAGTGCCTCTTTTGTCATTGCAGCTCCTTGCGCAAGAACCACGGTTTGTTCTTTGAATGCGCGCACACTCGGCGCCCGCTCGGATTCATTCTTATCCGTAATGAGGACCAGCGGCTTGTTTTCCGCAATGCGCCAGAGCGTTTCCGGAGTTACGCCGAGCGCGATGGCGCTCGGCGTTCGCTTGTTGCGCGGGTTTGTTTTTTTAAGCCAGTGGAGCGCGTATTCGAATACCCTGACTTTGGCGATTGCATCCGCGCACACGACTACAAGCGGCCACCGCGCGAACGCGCCGCTTGCCGCGAGCTGGCTTACGAGGTATCCCTGCGCAACAAAACTGCCGGCTGTTTTCACGGTGACCGTATGTGATCCACTGCATTTTTCTACAATAGCACGAACGCCCTTCTTGATATCAGGAAGGGCGGGTTCTTTCGCCTCTTTCGTTTGCATACATAAAGGTACGGACGAGCGTATGGTAGCATCAGCCGAAGTTCTTGACAAGGCGGCGCGGCGCGTGGTAAGCTCCCTCTCCTGATCTCCTTTTTACGGGTCTGCTTGTAGTCCGTTCGGGCGGGGAACCCCTCCTAACCCTGCTCGGGCATTCAAGTAAGGGTCGGCGCGCTCGTCGTGCTGACTCTTCGCTACAAGCAGGCTCGTGGAAGGGAGTTTTTTGTTGTGCGGGCTTTCGCGTTTGAGCCATTTTTGATGTCATTGCGAGGAGTCCCGTACTCGGGACGACGCGGCAATCCCGTCACTTGCGCACCGTTGCCTCAACAACGTCACCCTGAACTTGTTTCAGGGTCTGGCCTTATTTCGAGAACAGATGCTGAAACAAGTTCAGCATGACGGGCTTAAGCGGGACGTTTCAGTATTCACGGGATTGCTTCGGTCGCGAGTACGCTCCCTCGCAATGACAGCTACTCCCGAACCCAGGTATCATTTTCTCCAAATTTTTTTTCAAACCAGTTTTCGACAAGCGCCGGAAACTTTTCGAGCACGACGGCCATATCCTGTTCACCTTTTTTTGAAAATGGCTTGAGCACGTACTCCTCGGAGGGAATGTTTTGCTTGCCCGGCGTCTCCTCCGCAATGCCGATTTTAATGCGCGGCACGCCATCCGTGCCAAGCGAGGTGAGCACGGATTGCATGCCCTGATGCCCGCCCGCAGAACCGCCCGACCGGAACCGCACCATGCCGACGGGCAGATCAATATCATCATACACCACGACCGCATCTTCCACATTGAGCTTGTGGTAGTTGAGCGCTTGGCGAACCGCATCCCCGGATTTGTTCATGAAGGTTTGGGGCTTGAGGAACAGGATTTTTTCTCCGGAGATTTCACCCTCGGCCGAGAGCGCGTTCCACCGTTTTTTGTTTTTCCATGCTACGCCTTTGGCGAGCGCTTCCACGGCGGCAAACCCGATATTGTGCCGGGTTTTTTGGTACTGCGTGCCGGGGTTTCCTAATCCTACAATGAGTTTCATATCATCGTTTTCCCATGTTTCTGTGGCGGTGGGTGACGCGCTTGCGCTTGGGCTCGCGCGGCCGAGACGCATCCACCTCGTTCGGCCGCGCCTCGCGCTCTCGCACCGCGAGCTTGATGGGCACTCCCTCGAAATCGAATGCTTTGCGGAGTTCATTTACGAGGTACTGCTGGTATGAGCGCGCGAGATTTGTTTTGGTGGGGATGTCCGCCCTGAACGCGGGCGGGTTGATTCCCACCTGGTGCATGGCGAGAATCCGGGGACGCCGCGTTCCCTTGCCGATGGTTGGCTTGCGCCGCGTGGCCGCCTCTTTGACAAAATCAGAGAGGGCATTGTCCGTGATGGTGCGTTCAAGGTTCTTTTTGATGTCTGCCGCAAGCGAGAGGATCCGCTTGGTCCGCCCTCCGGCAACAGCTGATACAAACACCATGGGCGCCCAGGAGAGGTTGGGGAAGAACGAGGCGATGACGGCTTCGTACTCATTCGCCGTGCGGCTTGTTTTTTCTGAAACCGCATCCCACTTGTTTCCCACAATCATGAGGCCCTTGCCGTGCTCTTCGATTTCCTGGCCGAGCCGCTTATCTTGAGAGGTGAACGGCTCCGAGATGTCCACGACGAGCGCCACCACGTCCGCGCGCGCAAGCGCGGCTCTGGTTTTAGCAATGGAGAGCTCTTCCACCTCATCTCCCCGGTTGTCCCGCCTTCTGACTCCGGCGGTGTCAATGATTCGGTACTGCGTGCCATCGGACGCCCGCACGTCAATATCTTGCGCATCGCGCGTGGTGTGCGGGAGCGGCGAAACAATCATGCGGTTTTCTCCGGCAATGCTGTTGGCCAGCGACGATTTGCCGACATTGGGTTTGCCGACCAAGGCGATGACCACGGCGGGTTGGCGAGGTTCGTTATCCGATGGCGCGCGAGTTTCTCCAAGCGCGCGTACGACCACATCCAGCAGATCGCCGATGCCGCTCCCGTTGGTTGCGGACACGGCAAACCGCGCCGGCCCAAATCGCGCAAAGGAACTCGTCCGGGAGCGGCGGGCCGGATTGTCGCACTTGTTGATGGCGAGGAGAAATGGTTTTCCTGATTTCCGAAGCCGCTTAATGAGCTCTGCATCCTCGGGCACCGGACCCGTGGTTACATCAGCAAGGGCAATGAGGAGCGCCGCTTCTTGTTCCGCTTTCTCTGCTTGCTCCACGATGCTCTGTGCGTAAGGGTCGCCGCGCGATGGATCCGAGCCGCCGGTGTCCACGAGCGTAAAGCGCACCCCCCGCCAGAGGACTTCTGCTTCAAGCCGGTCGCGGGTGGTGCCGGCATGGGGGCTTACGAGCGCCCTTTTGGATTCGCAGATTGTGTTGAAGAGCGTGGATTTCCCCACGTTGCTTCTCCCCACGATGGCGACTTTCGGGAGCGCCATATCAGCTCACGCGCCGGTCTTTTCCGACTATGATGAGCACGTCCGCATCCGGCGCTTGAATGTACCCGGGCAGAGACGGGGCGATGTTGGCGTTGAATTGTTCGCGCAGCGCGCTGATGGTTTCGTTCTGATCGCTTTGTGAAACGTTGTAGATGACGGTACGCTCATAGTCGCGCCGCGCCGCGTTGCCGACAAGCGTCACCTGGTAGCGCAATTGGCTCAACAGCTCTGCTGTTTGGGCCGCGAGCCCGGGCTCTGCGGTGCCGTTGAGCACCGCAATCCTGATTGGTTTTTCGCCACCAGCCGCTGCGAGCGTCTGGTAGGGGTCGTCGTCGAGCAGGTGCTGTGCAACTAACTGCAGTTCGCTGAAGTTCCCGCTCCCGAGCCGCGGCCGCAGGAGATAGGAGCCGTCTTCGCCTGTTTCAGCTGCGAGGAGCCCTGCGCCCTCGGTTGAGAGCACAACTTGGTTGAGGTGCGCGGTATCTATCGTCTTTGACAATTCATAAAGCCGCAGGGCTTCCCAGAGCTCAAGATCGGTTTCGAGATTTTCACCCACAATATCCGCGAGCGTTACGAGCTTGCCGGGATTTAGAATGGTCGAAAGCGCAAGCAGGCGCCCCTGCAGGGCGCGCAGTACCTCCTGCTGGCGCCGCGCCCGCGCAAAATCCGAACCCTCGCCCGCGGTGCCATGGCGGGAACGTACGTACTTGAGGGCCGTTGCTCCATCGAATGTCTGCCAGCCCGCCTCAAAGTGGACCGGCTCGTATCCGTAGGCGCTGTCCGGATATTGGTAGTCGGTAAATGACTCACGGACGTTGATGCGGATGCCGCCCACGGCATCAACCACTTTGGTGAAGCCCGCGAAATCGATTTTGACGTAGTAGTGCACCTCGAGCCCGGTTATGTCCTCCACTGTTTTGCGCGCCAGCGTCGCGCCGCCGCCGAGTGATTCCGGATTCCGGAGCTTGCCGTAGGCGTGCGCCGCGTTGATTTTTTGCCACCCCACCTCCGGTATCGGAACCACCAGATCGCGCGGAATGGAGAGGAGCCCCAGCCGCTTGGCGGCCGGGTCGATGCTCGCGACCATCATGGTATCCGTGAGCTCGCCGCCTTCGTGCCCCTCGCCGCCGATGCCCAGGAGGAGCACATTGATGCGCCCGTTTTCCTCGCCGGCCATTTTTTTGTCATCCGCGCCCACCAAGTGCTTGAGCTGGTCCAGGACGCTCGCATTGCCCAAGCTCTGCGAGAGCTTGTCCCCGGAAATCACGGCGCGCGTGGTGTATGCCAAACCCAGGAGAAGCGCGAGCGAAACAAGCGTGGCCGCGATGCGCCGCGAGGAGAATTGCTTAACGCGCGCTTCGGTGTGCTTAGTGAGCCCGCGGAGGAAATTTATGCTTTTCGTATCCATATTTTCAGATGTCAGTATACAAGATATTCGCTGTTTAGTAAATCCCGCATATCAACTTCGACTGCTGTGTTTATCTTCTGTTGTCGGCATGTATTGACGGATAACCATCCGAAATATGCGTCGCATACTCGCGCATATAAAATCAATCAACACAGCAACAGAAGTGTCGAAGTTGTATTGCGGGATAAACGGCGTTTGCGTGTTGCAGTGCGGCTCAAAGTGTTGTATAACTGTGGTACGCGCGGGCTCGTAGCTCAGCTGGTCAGAGCGTACGGTTCACATCCGTAAGGTCAGAGGTTCGATCCCTCTCGGGCCCACCACGTCAGAATCGGGACTTCGGGCTTCACCCTCCGCCCGTTTCTTTCTTTCGCTCGCAAAACATTCGTTTTGCTCGCGCGTGAAAGAGATGAGATAGAGTGTTGCAAAAGGCACTCGTTCTGCTATAATCAACTCGTTTTATTTAAAAGGAATTTTGCAGGCATGGATTCAGAGAATACTTCAGAGAATACTATAGTCCCGCAGGGCGGCGTCGGCGCGTTCGTGGGTGAAATGGTGAAAGTGACGCTCATTGCGCTCGCCATTATTTTGCCGGTGCGCTATTTTTTGATTAAGCCGTTTTACGTGAACGGCGCTTCCATGGAGCCCTCGTACTTTGACCGCGAGTACCTCATCATCGACGAGATCAGCTACCGCTTTAATGAGCCCTCGCGGGGCGAGGTGGTGGTATTCAAGTACCCGGGCGACGAGCGCCAGTTTTTCATCAAGCGCGTTATCGGCTTGCCGGGCGAGCGGGTGGTTGTCGGTTCCGGGGCTGTTACCGTGTACAACGAATCGTTCCCGGACGGGGTAACCCTCGAGGAGCCGTATCTGGCGCAGGGAACGGAGACCGCCGGCAGCATTGACGTGACGCTCGGAGCCGACGAATATTTTGTGCTCGGCGACAATCGCGACGCGAGCTTGGATTCGCGCCGATTCGGCCCGCTTCCCCGGCGTGAAATTGTCGGCAGAACGTGGCTCCGGGGCTGGCCTCCAGACAGAGTCGGCGTGGTTGCGCATTCATTGTTTGATTTTTAGGCATGGCAACTCCTGAACCAAAATCCAAAAAGCAGGCAAAGGCCCCCTCGCTCCTGCGGGGGTTTAAAGATATTCTGCCCGAGGAGAGCGGCTACTTTCAGCGTGTGCGGCGCGTTGCATCCGACATTCTGGCTGATTACGGATTTGCGGAGATTGAAACGCCCGTACTTGAATCAACCTCGCTCTTTCGTCGCACCACCGGCGAAAGTTCGGACATCGTGGAAAAAGAGATGTTCACCTTTACGGACAAGAGCCGCGAATCCGTTACGCTTCGTCCGGAAATGACGCCAGGCATTGCGCGCGCGTACGTGGAGCACGGCATGCTGAACCGATCCCAGCCCGTGAAGCTCTATGAGCTCGGGCCCGTGTTCCGCTACGACCGGCCCCAGGCCGGACGATTCCGGGAGTTTCACCAGCTCGACATGGAAATCATCGGGAACGAGAAGCCGGTTGCGGACGCCGAGATTATTTTTGTTTCGCACTTGATTGCGACAAAGCTCGGAGCCGAGGTTACGGTGCACATCAACAGTTTGGGCAATCTTGAATCCCGTCGGGAGTATGTGAAGCTCCTGAAAGAGTACTACCGCAACAAGAAGCGGCTCCTGTGCGAGGATTGCAAGCGCCGGTTCGTGAAGAATCCCCTGCGGCTTTTGGACTGCAAAGAAGCCGGGTGCCGCGAGCTCGCCGCGGACGCTCCCCAGCTCGTGGACAACCTGGACGAGGACTCCAAGCGCCACTTTATTAAAGTGCTCGAGCACCTGGACGAATCCGAAGTTCCGTACGTGCTGAATCCCTACATTGTGCGGGGGCTTGACTACTACAACCGGACCGTGTTTGAGCTGGTGCCCACAGAATCGGAGGGAGCGGAGGGTGAAATCCCGACCGCTGCGAGCGCCGGGGCGGACGCGGTTGGCGGCGGCGGACGGTATGACGGGCTCCTCGAGGTAGTGGGCGGCCGAAGCACCCCGGCCGTTGGCATGGCGTTCGGCGTGGAAAGGGTTATTGCCTGCATGAAGCGTTCTGGCGGCACGGCCGAGGCCGCCGTGAGGCCGGAAATTTTCTTGGCTTCGCTCGGGGAAGAGGCGGCAAAGCACGCGTTTGTGCTCTTCGAAAAACTCCGCGGCGCCAATTTCCGCGTCCACGCCAATTTTTCCAAAGAAGGGCTGAAGGGCCAACTCGAACTCGCGAACAAACTCGGCGCCGTGTACGCCGTTATTCTTGGGCAGAAAGAACTTTTGGATGAAACCGTCATCATCCGCGACATGGAAAACGGCATCCAGGAGGTGGTGGACCTCAATAAAATCATTGACGAGGTCCGCAAGCGGCTGAAGAAATTGTGAGCCCAACTATGGAGGGAACACAACAAGGAGGGTATGCCATTTCCGCGCCGGACATGGAGGACTGGCCGCGCGAGCGGCTCATGGCCCAGGGGCCGGATGTTCTGCGCAACGCGGAACTTTTGGCCATTATCCTGAACACGGGCTACAAAGACGAGTCCGTGCTTGAGCTTGCCGCGCGCATTCTGGCTGAATACGGCTCCAAGGGCGTTGCCAGCGAGCGCAATGTGTCGCGCCTCATGGCAGAGCTTGGTATTGCGCAGATGAAAGCCAGCCAGATTGTGGCGTGCTTTGAGCCGGGCAGGACAGTGCTTCAGGAGGAGA
>CAZBWF010000017.1:0-12191 GCA_964495675.1 uncultured Gammaproteobacteria bacterium | reverse complement strand
TATTCTACGACACTCCCACATCCTTGACAATTGGCAGTACATCACGTAGAGTGGGTGACATAGTATCAGTCACGCTATCTTGGTTTCACGTCTCGAGCGGCGTATACTCGGATAGCGCTAATCGCATCAATCCTATGCTCGACAAGAAGAAGAAAGATCGCATCATAGAAAAGTACAAGACCCACGAGAAGGACACGGGGTCGCCTGAGGTGCAGATTGCCATTCTCACGGCAGAAATCAAAGAACTCACCGAGCACCTCAAGAAGCACAAGAAGGATTTTTCATCCCGCCGCGGGCTTTTGAAAAAGGTTGCCCAGCGCCGGCGGCTGGTGCATTATCTCCAGCGCGAGAACCCGGAATCGTACGAGGACATTATCAAGAAACTCAAGATAAAGCGCCGCGCCGCGAGTACCATCGAAGAGCAGGAGCCGATTGAAGAAGAGGTTGCCGCGGATGAGGAGGTTACAGCAGAAGTGGAGGAGAGCGAAGTATAATGCGCAACGGGCCGGCCCTCCGCGGGTCGGCCCGTTTTATATGAAGCATCTATCCGTTGCCATAGCGAGCGTTGTCGCCCTACTCCTGCCCGTACTCCTTTTTGCCGCGCCGCCCACGCCTCTCAACGTCCGCGCGGAAAATAGCGAGCGCGGCGGTGTTGTGGTGCATTGGCAGCGTCCGACCTTGGGGCTCGTTTTGAACTACGACATCTATCGCTCAACTCGCGCAACCTCATTGGGAACGCGCATCGCGCGCGAGATTGCGGGCGAGGAATTTTTGGATACCAAGGCCGAGGCAAACAAAACGTACTACTACGCGGTTAAGTCCGTTGACCAGAGCGGCGTGCAGTCCGCTCCGAGTGGCGGCACTAGTATTACGGTTAAAGATTTAGTTCCTCCTCCGCCGCCTTCGAAGGTGCGCGTTACCGTGCGCGATTCGGGCGAGGTGAAGGTTTCATGGTCCAAACCGTCAGGCGAAAAAATTACGGGCTATGCGGTGTACCGTTCAGTGAGCTCGGGCACTCTCGGAGATCTGCGCATCAGAACCGCAAAAACATCGTACGCCGAGTACTCGCTTCCGGGCGGCTCCACGTACTACTATACCGTGAAGGCGATTGATGCCGGCGGCAACTTTTCTCCCGAAAGTGAGCAACTGCGCGCGGATGTCATTAATTCAAATGACGCGCCGCTCTCGGTTGCGAATGCTGCGGCAACCGCAACCGGGCGCTCGGGCGAGGTTAAGATTTCATGGAAGCGGCCGAGTTCGTCAAACCTTTCGTATATTCGGCTCTACCGCTCCACATCCTCCTCCGACCGCGGCGCCGTGGTTGCGGGCAACGTGCGCGGGAGTTCGTATGCCGACCGGAATCTGACTGATGGAGTGACCTACTACTACACGATTGAAACTGTTTCCAAGGGCGGCGCGGCATACGCGAGCGCGGCGACGCTCTCGGTTTCGCCGTTTGCCAAGAGCAAGGCATCGTCTCCGCCTCCGCCGGTTCGCTCGGCGCGCGCCGCGGACCGCGGCGACGGCCGGAGCATCATGCTCTCATGGGTTAATCCGGATGCGCCCCGGTTTCGACAGATACGCATTTACCGGAGCACGGATGCGGACGAACGCGGCGGGCTGATTGCGAGCGGCGTGCGTTTGGCATCCTACACCGACGCGAAAAATTTGGAGAGCGATACGCGGTATTTTTACACCATTGCAACCGTGGGCGATGCAGGCATTGAAACGAGCGAGCCGGCAGTGGTTTCGGGCATTCCGACGCTCGCGCTTTCGGCAGAGGGAGCGGGCAGTGATTCAGATGGCGACGGGTTGCCGGACGCGTGGGAGCGCCAGTACGGGTACCATCCCCGCGCCGCGGACGACCCGGCGCAGGATGACGACGGCGACGGGCTTGGGCTTCTGGACGAGTACCGTTATGGCTCTTCTCCATGGGACCACGATTCGGATGATGACGGACATAGCGATGGCACCGAGGTTGCGAACGGGTACAGCCCCACGGGCGCGGGCCGTCTCGTGGTGCGCCCGGTCGCGCAAACACTTTCCGTTGGCAGTTTTGCCTATGGGGTGGCGCGGCTTTCGAGCGTTGCCGAAGAGGAACAGCTCGCGGCAAATCTTAAGCGGCTTCTCGAGGTCGAGTTCGGCCGCGGCCGCATCCCAAACCCGCGCCGACATTGGCACACTTTCGTGAACGCGTACATCTACGGCGGCTACTCCGCAAGCGAAATCGCGCACACACTCCGATTCGGCCCGGGGCTCGTGCACCCCTCTGTCCCTGCGGCTGAATGGCGCCAGACAGATGAGTATCGGCGAAAGGGCAGTTGACGGACACTGTAAAAACAGGTATGATAGCATTTGTAAATTTGTAGCTGATTTGTACATTCGCGGGATATGCAAAAACACAAAGCACAGCGGGTAGGCGTGTTCGTGGACGTGCAGAACATGTACTATTCCGCAAAGAACTTGTTCGAAGCAAAAGTGAATTTTGCCAAGGTTCTGGAGGCGGCAGTTTCAGAACGCTCACTCGTGCGCGCCATTGCTTATGCGGTGCGGGGGCCTCAATCCGAGGATGACAACTTTTTCGCGGCGCTCGAAAAGATCGGGTTCGAGGTAAAAGCGCGCGAGTTGCAGGTGTTCGTGGGCGGCAACAAGAAGGGCGACTGGGACGTAGGCATCTGCATGGACGCCATCCGCATGGCCGCCAAACTCGACGTGGTGGTGCTCGTTTCAGGCGATGGCGACTTTGTCCCCTTGGTTTCCTACCTCAAATATTCCCAAGGGTGCGTGGTGGAGGTGATGGCGTTCGGCCGCACCGCATCCGCGGCGCTCAAAGAAGCGGCAGACGATTTTGTTGATTTGTCGGAGCAAAAAAAGTTCTTAATTAAGTAATGAGCAGTAATTAGAAGACGCAACGGAGCGAGAAGCATTGGGTTTATTTGAACTGTTTTCACGGGTTGAAGGCAGTTCAAATAAACTCCTTGCTCGCGCGTCGCGTCGGTAAGGAGTTTTTGTATGGAAGAGAAAATATATTCCGCAGAGGTCAATGGCCAGACCATGACGTTTGCAACAGGCAAACTCGCGCTTCAGACAAACGCGAGCGTTTTGGCGCGCCTCGGGGGAACCGAGGTGCTCGCCACGGTTGTGATGCCCGAGGAGCCACGGGAGGACGTGGGATACTTTCCCCTCATGGTTGATTATGAGGAGAAGCTCTACGCGGCGGGCAAAATTAAAGGGTCGCGATTCATTAAGCTCGAGGGCCGGCCGACCGACGAAGCCGTGCTCTCGGCGCGGCTCGTGGACCGCGCGCTCCGTCCGCTGTTTCCCGCCTGGCTCAAAAATGACGTACAGGTGGTGCTCACCGTGCTCTCGTTCGACCGCGAGAACGATCCGGACGTGGTGGGGCTCAACGCGGCTGTTGCTGCGCTCACCATTTCCGATGTGCCATGGGAAGGGCCCATTGCTGGGGTACGCGTTGCCCACCATGAAGGCAACTGGGTGGTGAATCCTTCATATGCGGTGCGCGCGCTTGCTGCCGTGAATAGTATGGTTGCCGGCACTCCGGAGAAGACGTTGATGCTCGAGGCGGACGGCCGGGAAGCATCCGAAGAACTCGTATTTGAGGGAATCCAGTACGCCCAGAAGCAGTTTGCGAATTTGGTTGCAGTATTTGAACGGATGCGCACGGAGCTCGGGAAAGAAAAATTCGCTCCGGCTTCAGCTCCGGAAGCGGAGGTTGCCCCATCTGGCATTGACCACATTAAGGAAACGGAGCGCTTTTTGAGCGAGCGGGTTGAGCAGGCGCTCTTCAGCGGCTCGCACGAAACCAAATCCTCCCGGAAACTGGCGGTCTACAAACTCTTGGATGAGATTGAAGAGCATTTGCGCTCGCTCCAGGTGGGCAAAGAGAAGCGCGCCGAGGCGCGCTCGGCCGCGGAAAAACACATTGAGCGCGCGGTAACGCAGGCGATTCTTAAAGAAGAGCGCCGCGTGGACGGAAGAAAGCTCAATGAAATACGACCACTTTCCGTTGAGGCCGGGATTCTCGCGCGCACGCACGGCTCCGGACTCTTTTCCCGCGGCGAGACGCAAATTCTCTCGGTGGTGACGCTTGATTCGCCGGGCTCGGAGCAAATTTTGGACACGCTTGAGGAGAACGATACTAAGAAGCGCTATTTTCATCATTATAATTTTCCCCCGTTTTCGGTTGGCGAGGCAAAACCCCTGCGCGGCCCGGGTCGGCGAGAAACCGGCCACGGAGCGCTGGCTGAAAAAGCGCTCGTGTCGATGCTCCCTCCCAAGGAGGAGTTTCCGTACACGATTCGCGTGGTGAGCGAGGTGCTCTCTTCGAACGGCTCCTCATCCATGGGCTCGGTGTGCGGCTCCACCTTGGCGCTCTTGAACGCGGGCGTACCCATCAAAAAGAGCGTTGCCGGCATTGCCATGGGCTTGGCTTCGGACGAAGCGGGAAACTACAAGATTCTTACTGATTTGCAGGATTTGGAAGACGGCCCCGGGGGCATGGATTTTAAAGTGGCAGGCACGCGGGACGGTATTACCGCCATTCAGCTCGACACCAAAACCAAGGGTCTTATCAATGAGATTGTCCAGAAAACTCTTGAGCAGGCCAAGACGGGCCGCTTAGAAATTCTGGATGCCATGGACGCGGTGATTGCCAAGCCGGCAGAGATGAGCCCGTACGCGCCGCGCATTACCTCGCTTACTATTCCCACGGACAAGATCCGGCTCGTCATTGGTTCGGGCGGCAAAACCATCAACGAAATTATTGATGCAACCGGCGTTGAGATTGATATTGATGACGACGGGCTCGTGATGATTACCTCGGAGTCCGCTGAAGGCGCGAAAGAGGCCGAGGATTGGATTCGGCGATTAACGCACGACGTGGAGCCCGGAGAACAGTATGAGGGTACCGTGACGCGCATCATGGACTTTGGCGCGTTCGTTGAAATTCTGCCGGGCAAAGAAGGCATGGTGCACATCTCCAAGCTCGCGAACGAGCGCGTGGAAAAAGTGGAAGACGTGGTGAAGGTTGGCGAGAAGCTCAAGGTGGAAGTGACAGAGATTGATGACATGGGCCGCATCAACCTCAAGGTGCAGGGCGTCAACAAGCCGGACGTTCCTCGAGGCGGTCCGCCGCGGGGAGGGCGCCCGCACGGGGGCGATCGACGCGGCGGGTTTAACCATCGCGGCCCGCGACATTAATTTTATTAACAAAAAAGTAAAGACGCCCGCCGATTCGGCGGGTGTCTTTACTTTTTTAATACACATTGTCATGTTACAATGTATCTATGCCACTACAGAAACCATCACAACAGAAAGACGCAGTGAACAAAGAAATTGAACAGATGTTTGTGGGCATGCGTATGGGCTCGAGTGTTGCATTTGCAAAACCGCGAAAAGGAAAACGAGCCGTACTCTTCGCCATACTTGCCGCGGCAGTGGCTGGTGCGGGGTTTGGCGCGTGGTACTTTTTTTTAAAAGTCGATACGCTTGCGCGAGTACTGCCCCCGGACACGCAATTCTATGCGCACGTTGCCGTGCCGCGGGAAGGGATGTGGTACGACCAGTTCTTTTTTTGGCGTTCGGCTCTTTATGAAGGTCAGCGCGGAGCGCGGCTCTACCAAAAATTGAATGTGGTCAGCTGGGAGGGAGTTCAATTCGCAACGGACATCCTGCCTGCGTTTGCCGGGTCGTTTGAGCTTGCCCGTTTGGACTCCAGCACGCTCATTGCGCGCGCCACGGTGCGCAATCCTTCCACATGGTTTTCCGCTGTTGGATTTGAGGGGGCATATGATGGCGTTGTGCAGAGATTCGATGCCCCCCTTTCCGGGGCTTGGCCGGTGCTCGCTGGTTCAAGCGATGGTTTTTGGTGGCAGATGGTCGGCCGGGCACTATATGTTTCGAATAAGCCCAATTTTGCTGAACAGTTTGTGTCAAGAGGGTCTTTGACGCTTGCGCCGACGCTCGCGGCGGTCGGCGCGCGCCAAGGCGTTGCTGCGTTGTATGTAGCGAATCGCGATGTTATCGGGGGCAGTGCTGGCATTGAGCTCGAAACAGCGCTCTTGGCATTGCCAGAACCATTCGTGTTTGTGGTGGAGCGTTCAAGCGATTCGCAATGGGTGTGGCGCGTTTCTGGAACAGAAAAAGGCCAACATCCGGGCTCGTTTGGCTCAACACTTCCGCTTGATAGCGGCACGGGATTTCTGCTCCGGGCCGCGGACTTTGGCGGTGCGTGGAATGTATGGGCTCCCCTGTATCCTCCTGTGGCCAAATTTGAGCTTCTTCTCAAAGAACTTTATCAAATGGATATTTCGGCTTTCTCGGGCTTGACAACGGGCCACGAGGTCCTTTTTGCCGCCGAAGAGAGTGCGGCAAAAGGAGAGCTCGGTCCCGGATGGCTCTTTTTTATTGAATATGCGGAACCAAATCAGGAGGTTGGAAACGCATTGAAAAATATTGGCACGGCCTTTTTTGCCGTTTCCCATCCTCTCGCGGTGGAGCGCACGCTCTCGGACGGTTCTACCATGGTGGAACTGCGCGCCGAAACCGAAGGGCTCGCATGGCAAGAGCTCGGCTGGATGGAATCACTGCGCGGCCAGGGGGAGGATGCCGGCTATTTTACCGGCCACATTCCCGGGGCTGGCTATGTGCTTGCGAGTTCGTTTTCCCTCTTGGAGCGGTATCTTGCGATTATCAAAGGTTTTGGCGTATCGGATAGCGAAAATCCGAGCTGTGTTGCTCCGGATCCATTGCGCACAGGAGCGTTGCTCTCGTTCCGCGCGGTTTTTCCAGAAACATTTTTTATTACTATCATAGATCACGTGCTCATAGGCGAATCGGTTCGCGGTTCGCTCGTCGGTTGCATTGGATTTCGTTAGAATACTTGGGTTTAGAGGATTGATTTTTTCCCCAAGGTGTGCTATACTACCAGTGTTCATTAACAATGTATTCGTGCAATGGGGGCAAACTTCTGTGCTTCATCTCCGCAGAGGCTTGCCACTACTCTCCATCAATTGCAGGAAACCGACTTCCTGCTACAAAACAAAAAAAAACAATCCAGGTGTCTGGAAGGGAAACAAAAAACAAAAAATCGGTCGATTCGGCTCCACACAGGGGGCTCGCACGACCTCTGGATGGTAGAGGCACAAGCATCGCAAGTCGGAACGATGCACAAAAAGAGCTGGTTGTTAACAAAATGTTGGCGATTGTTTGCCTCTGGCGAACGATCACCAGCTGCGACAAACAGCCTAAGAGGCGCGTCCTCTGGCGAAATTATTTTATATAGTTGTCGCGCATGGCGCGCCTTCTTACAACTCTCCTTGGCGCATAGTGGCGTCTTTTTTTATGTCTTTCTTTTGAAAAACGATTCAATGCGCTATACTGGGAATATGCAACCATCGCCATTCCACAAAACATTCATCGCCTCCCAGCGGCTAAAGCTTGAGGAGGAACGCAAACGCCTTGAGGGCGAACTTTTGCGCCGCGGGAAGCGCGTGCGAGCCGGTTCGGCCGATTTTACGCCCGCGTACCAGGACTACGGGACCGACGAGGACTCCAATGCCGCAGAGTACGCCCAGCACGAGACCGACCTCTCGGTGGAGGAGGAGCTTGAGGAAGAGCTGGCTCGGGTCAATGCCGCGCTCGAGCGCATTAAACAGGGAACCTACGGTTTAGACGTTGCCACGCAGGAACCGATTGGCAAGAAACGCCTTGAGGCGTACCCCGCCGCTGAAACCGCCATCTAATGCCTACCGCGAAAACATTTTCGGCAATCGGCATTGCGGGATTCGCGGTGGACATTGCCGCAAAGTACCTCGCACAAAACCCCCCGCATGCGCTTGAGGGTTTTTTTGTTTTCTTCGTTAACCGAGAATTTGCATGGGGAATTCCTATTGGCAATTCCGCCTCGGCTCTGCTGATGGTTTTTGCGATTGCCGCGATCATAGCATACTGGCGCGCCGCGCCGCGCGAAAAACGGCAGGAGCTCTCTCCGCTCGCCTTGGCGCTCTCCGGCGCCTTTGGGAACCTTGCCAGCAGAGTGGCGTGGGGCGGAGTGGTTGACTACATTGCGGTGCCATGGGGAGGAGTTATCAATCTTTCGGACGTGATGGTTGCCGTCGGCGTCGTCTTTTTTCTTGTTGCAAAAGTTCCAAAATCAAAAATCAAAACGTAACATGTTGACGAAGGTTCTCTCCTGCGCCGTGGTCGGCCTCGACGGCGTTGCCATTAGCATCGAAGTTGATGTCTCGCCCGGGTTCCCCGGCTTTATTATGGTTGGGCTAGCAGATAAGGCAGTGGATGAGAGCAGGCAGCGGATTCCGACCGCAATCAAAAATTCAGGGTTCGAATACCCGTACGCCAAAAAGATTGTGGTGAACCTCGCGCCCGCGGCGCTCAAAAAAGAGGGCGCCGCGTTCGATGTCCCCATTGCACTTGGAATTCTTGCCGCAACGGGCCAGGCACCGGAGATTCCCGCAAGCGCTGTGTTTGTGGGAGAGCTTGCGCTCGATGGAAGTTTGCGCCCCACGCGCGGGGTTCTGCCTGTTGCTATTTGGGCTCGCGAACGGGGGTACAACGAACTCTATGTGCCGAGCGTCAATGCCGCCGAGGCCGCGGTTATTGATGGGGTAACTGTTTTTCCGGTTCGAGCACTTTCCGATCTCGTTGCGCATTTTAATGGTTCGAGTCCGCGCCAACCCGCGGCTCGACGGCGTGCGGCGGAACGCCAGGCGATATCCGGGGCAACGGATCTCGCGCACATACGCGGACAGGAGAATGCCAAGCGCGCGCTTGAGATAGCGGCCGCCGGCGGACACAATGTTCTACTCTCCGGCCCTCCGGGGAGCGGGAAGACCCTGCTCTCGCGCGCTGTTCCCTCCATCCTTCCCGAAATGACATTGGAGGAACAGCTTGAGGTGACAAAAATTTACAGCATCGCCGGACTCTTGACCGAGAAGTGGCCCATGGTACTGGAGCGTCCGTTTCGGTCTCCGCACCACACCACTTCCGGGGCGGCGCTCATCGGCGGGGGCACGTTTCCGCGGCCCGGCGAAATTTCGCTCGCGCACCGCGGCGTGCTGTTTCTGGACGAATTTCCGGAGTTCTCGCGCGCGGTGCTGGAAAATTTGCGCCAGCCGCTTGAGGATGGCCTGGTAACGGTTTCGCGCGCACAAGGGAGCGTAACGTTCCCGGCGCGTTTTACGCTGATTGCTTCGCAGAATCCGTGCCCCTGCGGCTACAGCGGCGATTCGGAGCGCGAGTGTAGTTGCAGTCCGGGTAACGTACTTAAGTACCGGAACAAAATTTCCGGCCCTATTGTGGACCGCATTGATCTGCATGTGGAGGTTCCGCGATTGCCGTTTGACAAATTGACGGGCGTTGATTCGGCAGAACCCTCATCCGCGGTGCGCGAGCGGGTGAATGGCGCACGCGAGTGCGCTCGGGCTCGACTTCTTGGCTATGGATTATTCACCAACAGCGAAATGACCCCGCGGCTCGTGCAAGATATCTGCGCGCTCAACGGCGCCACCCGCGAACTCCTGCGCCGCGCTGTTGACGCACTCCACCTCTCGGGCAGGTCGTTTCATCGCATTCTAAAAGTCGCTCGCACGATTGCGGATTTGGCGGGCGAAGACACCATTACTGCATCTCATGTCGCCGAGGCGCTGCAGTATCGGCCGAAAATAGATTAGAGGTAATCCAACGGATTAACTCTGTTTCCGCTGGCGCGCACCTCAAAGTGCACGTGGGGTCCGGTGGATCGGCCCGTGGAGCCGATGGCTGCTATCAAATCGACTTTCGAGACGCGGTCGCCGACCGATACCTGATTTTTACTGTTGTGCGCGTAGAGCGTCTGGATGCCGTTGCCGTGGTCAATGATGATGTAGTAGCCGTAGCCGCCGTTGTTCCAACCCGAGGTGACGACCACGCCGTCGTCGGCCGCGTAGATGGGTTGCCCGGTTTTATTGCCGACATCAATGCCCGTGTGCCGCCAGCCGCGGAAGTACTGGGTGATGCGCCGCGCCGTGGTGGGCCAGTTGAATCGGCCGGGTGTTGCCGGGGCGGGCTTGAAGATGTCCGAGAGGTTGGCAAGCCCGGTGCGGGCGGGTACGGCGGGCGCGGGCGGAGGCGGCGGAATGCCGTCCGGAATCACAATTTTTGCGCCCACGGCAAGTTCAGAAGCATCCGAAAGCTTGTTGATTTCGAGGACGTCCTCCGGTTTTGCCCGGTAGCGGGTTGCTATCGCATTGAGCGTATCCCCGCGCGCAACCGTGTGCGTGACGCCGGAAACCGGCAGAATGACGAGTTCCTGTCCGGGCTTGATGAAATCGCGCGGGCCGATTTTGTTTTCCCACAGAATGGTGTTGGTGTTGACGTTGAACTGTTCGGCGATTTGAGAAATGGTGTCGCCCTCTTGCACCGCATACGTGATGATGGAGCCGCGCGGCTGGGGCGTGACATCTGTGCCGGTGAGTTCGGGTTTAATAAAGGCATCGCCCGCGGGCGCAAGCTGGCTCGTTCCGGCAAACCCCGCATCGCCGCCGATTGTCTCCACGGTGCGTTCGACGCCCACCTCGGAGAGAGCGCGGTTCTGTGCGTGCAGTGCGCTTCCGCTGGCTGGGACATCCACGGCCGCGGTATCCTCGATAATGTCAAAATCGCTGTTCGCGGCAAGAAGCGCGTAGAGAGCAGAAGAGCGCCCAACTTCTTCGGGCCGCAACTCCCGCGCCTTTATGTTGGTGGCGGTTGCAAAGAGCAGGAGCGCCGAAAGCCCGCCATACAGAACGATGTTCCGCGGGAGCGTTGTGCCCAGCTCCTCCTGCGCCCACTGGTGTACGCGGCGCATTTTGAGCATTGCGCTTTTGGTGAGCCGGTAGAGCGGCAATCCCAGCATGCGGATACCAACCCGAAAGAGCCCCGTTACTATCCAGCGCACCAACAAGAATATCGCAGCAACTATTTTCAGAATGAGGCCCACCACACTGCTGGCGACTGAAAGAAGCTGTATCGCTGTTTTTTTTGCCAGAACCACATTATTGCTTTCGCGCCGCATTCTGAGGTGGCCCGGCCTTCGTATTCGTTGCATGAATATGTATACCGTACGTTAGGAGCGGCTTTGTTGTCAATAGAAAATGTTGATTTTTTGGCTAAAAAAAGGTACACTATCCACGAATCAACGAATCAAGTACGAATCTACAAATGTTAGTAGCCCTATAATCGGAATTAGTAAGTTGTTCGTAAAAACGCTGTAGGTTGATAATGGTATTTGTAGATTTGTAGCCGATTTGTTGATTCGTTGGATACTCTATGTCCTATAATCATAAAGAGATAGAACGTAAATGGCAAAAGCGGTGGGAACAAGAAAGTGTGTTTGAGGTTGGAAACGCAGCCATAAAAAAGAAACAATACATTTTGGATATGTTCCCGTACCCTTCAGGCGCTGGCTTGCACGTGGGGCACCCGGAGGGCTACACGGCCACGGATATTTATTCTCGCTATTTGCGGATGAGGGGCTATTCGGTTTTGCATCCCATGGGGTGGGACGCCTTTGGCTTGCCCGCGGAAAATTACGCCATCAAGAGCGGCATCCATCCCAAGAAAAGCACGGAGCAAAATATAAAAACATTCACACGGCAGATTAAATCCCTCGGATTCAGCTATGATTGGTCCCGCGAAGTTAATACCGCATCGCCCGAATACTACAGATGGACGCAGTGGCTGTTTTTGCAGTTGTACAAAGCCGGGCTTGCGTACAAAAAGGCCGCGCCCGTGAACTGGTGTCCCTCCTGCCAAACCGTGCTCGCCAACGAGCAGGTGGTTGACGGTCATTGTGAGCGGTGCGGCAGCGCAGTGGAGATGAAAAATTTGGAGCAGTGGTTTTTTAATATCACTGGCATGGGCAAAGGTGGTTCATACCCGGAGCGCTTGCTCAATAATTTGGATTCACTGGATTGGCCGGAGCCGATTAAGACCATGCAAAAGAATTGGATTGGCCGTTCCGAAGGGGCGTCAATTAAATTTTCATTGGTTGAGATTCCCGGCCAAGCCGACGGTAAACATTCCGTGGAAATTTTTACCACCCGTCCGGATACCATTTTCGGCGCCACGTTCATGGCCATTTCCCCGGAACTGGCCGAAAAGTGGATTGCGGTTGGTTGGCAGGCAGGCGATGA
>CAZBWF010000016.1:9159-12319 GCA_964495675.1 uncultured Gammaproteobacteria bacterium | reverse complement strand
GGGCCTTTTTCTTAGAAAAAGGCCCGCACTCGCACAGCGTGCAAGATGCGGACCTTCTTTGGAAAGACCCTAACGTTGAGAGTACACTGTCACGCGCACCCCTTTCTCTTGAAGCGCGGACACCTGCTCTTGAGCTTTCGTACTCAAGAATGCATCGCTCACATAAACCTCTCTGAGCTGAGATAGAGTTAACAGCGTTGAGAGGTCAGCGAGCGGGTTTTCGTAGAGGAGTACCGCCTGCAGATTGGACAGCGGCGACAACACCGACACGTCAGACATTCCCGTGCTTTGCAGGTCCAGATACTCAAGAACCGTGAGCTGGGAGAGGGCGGAGAAATCCTGCACTGGGTTCAAACCGAGATGCAGGCGAACCAGCTTCGGAAATCTCGCCAGTACGGAAATATCGCTGACCTTGTTGGCGGTCAAGTCCAGCGTGACCAAGCCAGAGAGACCGGCCAATGGCCGAATGTCTCTGACCTGGCCATACAATATATGCAACGATTGGAGCTTGGTAAGATTGGCGAGCGGCGACAGGCCCTCGTCAATTTCTCCGCCCAGATACAACGATTCCAGTTCAGTGAGATTCGAGAGGGCGGAAATGTTGTGGAGTTCGCCGTCGCCGTTGTGCGCTGCCGCCAAAAGACGCAGAGAGCGAAGGTTGGCAAGCGGCGACAGGTCAGTAATGCCACAGTAAGCGAAATTCAGATCCCACAACTTGGTAAGCCCCGCCACCGGCGAAATATCTTTGGCCGGCACGCCGAACATTCGCAGTTTCTCCAGATTTTTGAGATATGCCAATCCGGAGAGGTCGGTTACAGAAGAAGCCCCGCGCGTGTTGACGGCATCGATATCCAATTCGCGAATTGATGCTATTTCTTCGGCCGTCATTGGCTCACTGTTGGTTTTGTTCAGAACTCCGGCGATGAGCTGCCGCAGGTGTTCATCAGCTATCGTTACCGTGTTACCGGCCAAGGGATGAATTGATGTGATGACATGCGGACCACCGACGGTAAAGTCGATGCAGTACTCTTTCCCCGGATTGACGGGGATAGAGCCCCATCGGCCGCTTTCGGGCTCGACCCAGTGGTGCTCGCCCGTCTGAACGCTCAAAGCGTTCTGCAGCAGCCGAGCCACGAAGTAGCCCGGCGCCGGCACCTCAAACCGAACCTCACCGTACTGGAGCGAGCCGCCGAACTCGAAGTTCGATTTCCGACCCGAGATGGACCGGGAGAACTGAATCGAGTCCGGAAAAGACAACTGGGCGCCGTACAGAAAAACGCGCGCCACGATGGTGGCCTTGCCACTTGTCGGTTTGGCCGCTGCCGTAATCCCCGGCTCCTCGGTCTGCGCATAGGCCGCCATTGTGGCCTCGGGCGCGAGCGGATTATCCTGCCGCCCGCCGCATCCGCAACACACAACCGCCGCGAGCGCGAAACACAGGCCAAACATCCAGCTCTTTGACTTCATGACAACAACCTCCTTTGAGATGGGATTTTTGCCCGAAATTGGGCGAGATGAATTGGAAAATAGCTGTTTTTGTAACTATATATTATATCACAAAACAAATATAAAATCAATATTTTATATCATATTTACCCTAATATAAAGCAAAAAACACCCATAAAAGGTGATTTGGGGTACGCGCTAGAAAAGCTGATCCCAAAACACGATGCCAGTAAACACCGCGAAAAAGGCAATTTCAATCCAGATAATCCCCTTGCGCCACGCAGGCGCCTGGTAGGCCTTGGGCAGTTCGCGGCGATTGAGAAAATAGGTAAGCACCAAATGCACCAGCATGGTAAACGCATTAATAACCGCGCCTAAAACCAAAAGCGCGCGCGGCTCCCGAAAGCCCGCGAGCAAGACCACGGTTCCGAACGCAATGAAAAGCCAGAGCGTGGTGTAAAACAGGCGCGACATTTTGTACGGACGGCCAGAGGACTCCTTGCGGATGGCGAGGTTTTCGGCAATAATGCGCGAGCACGACTCAAACACCCCAATTTGGGTTGACAAGAGCATCACCCCGCCGATCAAAAGGAACGCCACACTGACAGCCGGAACCGTGAGACGCGCAATAACATCTGATTCAAGGAGGATGAAATTGATGCCCTGCGTGGTGCCGCTTGCGCCGTGCACCGTGATAAACGCGAGGAACGCGAGCATGACCATGGTAAATGCGCCCGTTGCCCAGAACACGATTGCGTGCTCCGCAAACACGCGCCTAAGCCACATGCGGAACCGCTTCCGGTTCTCGGGCGTGTCCTCGAACCGCACCTGCGAACCGGCCGTGACATGAGCCCGCTTCTTGCCGGTGACCGGACTCGTGATGCGTTCCGCGTACGCGCCCATGCCATACCCTTTGTCTTTTATATAGAGCGACTGCGCAAGATTCAAATTGCCTCCGGCGCCCGCATAGGCAAACGCGGAGAGGAACACGGCAAGCGCAATGCCCTCGGGCACAAATGCGTACCCCTCCCCTTTTCCGATAAGGCCCTGTCCGAGTGCGGCCCAATCCGCGCTCCGCGCCAGCCACACCGTGAGGATAGTGATGAACGGAACCGAAATCAGCACAATCCATTTTTGGAAAAACTCCGCCACCTTGTAGAGCACGGGCCCGAGCGTAAAAATGAGCCCCACAACAATGAGGAGTAAAATGGCAATGTAGTGCGTGTTCGCCTCAATCCCGAAGACCTTGCCAATCAAAACAGCCGAGGCCGCGGCCATGCCCGGCCAGCCGAAACCGATGAACGAGGACACCATAAACCAATATGGCAATCCCTTCCACATGCGGTTGAACCCCACAAAAACGCTCTCGCCGCGCACCAAGGCGTAGCGCTCGATTTCCGTGTTCATGAAATACTGAAACGTAACGCCCAGCACCGCGGCCCAGATGATGCCGAGGCCGAAATTTGCCGAGAGGTAGGGCCAGAGGATGATTTCTCCGCTCCCGAGGCCAAGGCCGATGAGAATGAAGCTCGGGCCGATGAGTTTGCGAAGGGGTAATGCTTTGGGAAATGGTTTAGTTTCCACCGAGCAATCTCCTTGTTATGACTTTATATTCCTCCACATTCGGCTGGTCAAACGCGTTGACGCCCATCAATCTGCCCAAGAGCATGGTTTCAGCCATTTTGAACTGCATGAATGCGCCCAGCTCCTCTTC
>CAZBWF010000016.1:8431-9149 GCA_964495675.1 uncultured Gammaproteobacteria bacterium | reverse complement strand
CTTCGTCAAGCTTTTCCAACGCAACCTCAACAAACGGCAAGCCACGCTTTTGGTACGCGCCTTTTGTGCCCTGGTAAATCGCATCCGAGAGTTCAGCTATGCTCACATTGTTCAATTCCGGCACAATGCCGTCGAACCCAATATCAATCGGCGGGATATGGAGGTCGCCGGAGGATGCGACCGACACAAACGTGGTAAACATATTTTTTGGCCCGCCCAAATACAGCTGACCCACGGAGTGCAAATCAGTTGAACCGACTGAAACGAGCGGGAGCATCCCCTTGCCCTTTTTGCCGAGGGATTCGCCCACGAGCTGGCGACACCATTTCCCCACGCCCTCCAAATCCGAATTGAACACAAACAGATTATGGGCAATCATCCGCTTTTTGATGGCCGCGTAAATCACGCTGGCGGACTGGAGCGCGGGATTCTTTTTTGCATCCGGTTCGATGCAGGTCTTGAGCATGGCAAAAGCGCCCTTGTGGAATTTTTTAATGTCAACGCCCGCAAGGGCCAAAGGGAACGCGCCCACCGGAGAAAACACACTGTACCTGCCCCCAACCTTTTTGGGGTTCGGCAGAACGGCGACGCCGTGGCTGCCGGCCCACACCTCGAGCTTGGAGGCGGCCTCGGTGGTGACCACCACGTGCTTGGGCCAATCCCGCGTGGCCTTTTTAAGCTCATCCAACAATACGCGACTATTGGCTATGGTTTCAGA
>CAZBWF010000016.1:0-8421 GCA_964495675.1 uncultured Gammaproteobacteria bacterium | reverse complement strand
CTCAAGGTCGTCTTTCTTGGAGGTTACCTCGGTGGACACCACCACGTGCGTGTGCCAGTCCTTTGCCGCGCTCTTGAGTGCGTCCAAAAGGACTCGAGCGTTAGCAATGGTTTCGCTCGTGGTTCCGGATTTGCTGATGATGTTGATGAGCACCGTACTGCCACGCTTGAAAATCCAGCGCAAGCGTTCTGCGCCCTCCTCAAGCTCGCGGACATGCACCGTATCAAAAAATGAAAGCCCTATACCATCCGGAACCAGGGCTTGGTACGCGGCGAGCGTACCCAAGTTAGAGCCGCCGATGCCGACCACCATCACCTCCAAAAGGGCTTTAGTGCGCTTTTCAACAACGAGCTTTTCCACCAGCCGACGCAGGCGCGCATCGTGCGCAAGATGGAGCGATGATTCGTCCGTGGAATATGATGCGTCTCCTGCCGCTTGTTGAAGACGTTCGAAATACAAAGCGAGCCGCTCGGCCGCTGACTGAACATCCTGTATGGAAACGCCAGATGTATTTTGCCATTTAAATTCCATGCGTAAATTATACCATAAAAAGCAAAAGGGCTCCCAATTACGGGAACCCCTTTGAAAGCGTCAGAAATGCAACTGTGACTAGAGAATCGCGTCCTTGGCTGCCTTGGCAACGCGGAACTTAACCACGGTCTTGGCCGGAATCTGGATCTCCTGGCCCGTTGCCGGGTTGCGGCCCATGCGCGCCTTGCGGTGCACCTTCACGAGCTTGCCGACGCCCGGGAACGTAAACTCGCCGTTCGACTTTACCTGATGGAACGCGAGTTCCATGAGCTTGTCCATGAAATCATTCACATCCTTCTTGCTCATGCCGGTCTTCTCCGCGAGCGCGGCGTAGAGCTGCGACTTGGTCATCTTTGCCATATAGTTTCTCCTGGCTAATTATTTTTACTTTATACATGTAGCAATGCACGTACTAAAGTTAGCAAAAATGGGGGTTTTTGGCTAATCAGGGGTGTGGATTACTTTGGGCTTTTTGGGGCAAAATAACGTATTTTCCATTTGGCAAATCATCAATCCGCCAGCCAAGCTGGGCTAATATTAGCCGTATTTCATCTGCTTTGGCATACTCCTTTTTGATTTTGTAAGCATTTCTCTTTTGGGCTTGTTTCCTGATATCAGCCGGAATCGAGGCAGAGCGAACGCGGGCTGACCCCACAATATCCAAGCCGAGAACACCATCAAACGCTTTGAGGAGCGAGAGCTTCTTTTTTGGGGAAACCCCCGCGTCTTCGGCAAGGCGGATGACAAGCGCGAGCGCTTTTGGCGTGTCCAAGTCGTTAGTAATGAAATCCTCGAATTGCCGTACATAGCGCTGAGTCGCATTCGCGCGCCCGGAAGATGACAAGGCCTCTGCACGGATGACCGCATCAACCAGATTATCGTAGGAGCGCTCGGCCGATGCCAAGCTCTCGTACGAAAAATGCAACGGCGAGCGGTAGTGCGCTGTGAGGACCAAATATCGGTACGCGTGCGGGCTGAAGCCCTTTGCTTTGAGCGTTTGGAGGGTAATGAAATTGCCGGACGACTTTGCCATCTTTGCCGTATCCAGCACCAAAAATTCGCCGTGCACCCAAAAGCGCGCGAGCGGCGTGCCGAATGCGGCCTCGGATTGCGCGAGCTCGTTCTCGTGGTGCGTGCCAATGAGATCTATGCCGCCGGTATGGATATCGAACGGCTGTCCCAAATGTTTTGATGAGATGGCCGAGCACTCAATGTGCCATCCCGGAAACCCATCGCCCCACGGCGAGTTCCAGTGCATGGCGTGATCTTTGTGATGGCCCACGCGCTTGAACCAGAGCGCAAAATCCGCGCTGTTGCGCTTGTCAGCATCTTCCACCACCTCTTTGCGCGCGGCAGTTACCTTATCTTTGAGCGACTGGCCGGAAAGTTTTCCATAATCCTTATGCTTTGAAACGTCAAAGTACACGGCCTGCTCTGTTTCATACGCATACCCTTTTTCAAACAAAATCTTGATGATGCGGATTTGATCCGGAACCGTGTCTGTGGCGCGCACAATCTTGGCTGGCTTGTGAATGTTGAGCTCTGTGATGTCGTCCAAAAACGCTTTTTCGTAAAACTTTGCAATATCCCATACGCTCTTTTTTTCTTTTTTTGCTTCTTTCTCCAGCTTATCCTCGCCCGCATCCGAGTCGCCGGTCAAATGCCCCACGTCCGTAATGTTCATCACGCGCTTGACCTTGTGGCCCTCGTACTCCAAGGCACGCTGAAGCACATCGGCGAAGATATAGGTGCGCAAATTTCCGATGTGCGCCCAGTGGTACACCGTGGGGCCGCAGGAATAAAAAGATACGCTCCCCTTTTTGAGGGGCTTGAATTCCTGCTTCTTGCGCGTGAGAGTATTAAACAGTTTCATACGGCTTCATTTTAATGAGGAGCCAGTTCTTTTTGTTTCCGCCAAACGCGGTTCTGATGAGCGCGTACGGACCTTTGAGCTTTTTTCCGTAAAGAGCAACTTCCACCTGGCCCCGCTTGAGCGCGGCCGCCATTGGCTTTTGGCTCTCATACGTTCCTGAATCCCAAATTTCAACCGTGCCGGCGCCGTACTCGCCTGTTGGAATGGCGCCGGAAAACTTTGCATACTCAAGCGGATGATCTTCGGTCATCACCGCCAGGCGCTTGTCCGCAACGCGGCGCGGCGGGCCCTTGGGCACGGCCCACGAAACCAGCACCCCCCCAATTTCTAAGCGAAAATCGTAGTGCAATGCCCGGGCCGCGTGCTTTTGCACCACAAACATGGGCGCGGTACCCTTTCGCTTGGGAACGGCGCCCTTGGGCTCGGACGTCTTTTTGAAATCGCGCTTTTTGTTGTAGGCGGAAAGTCGCGGCATACGCTTGCATTGTACCAAAAAAAGACCCCCAAGAAAAACCGATTAGAGCGTCAAATGACGCAGTACTAAGCACTGAAAGACAACGTCCACAATGGCATCTTTAACATTCTGCGGAACGCTACCAGGAACCTCCACCCCGAACACCCGCGAAGCAACTCCCTCGCGCACGAGCCACCCCTCGAACGGGCCGTAGTGCCGCGCCTCGTCAATGTTCGGCTTGTAGCCCTCGCGAATCTCATGGCCTAAGAGCTCATCCCGCGAATCATCAATGCCGGAGAAAAGCTCGGCCCCGGCACCACGGATGCACTCGCGCAGTTCCGCAAGCGTTTCCGCTCTAAGCGTGCCGGAATCGTACACATAGAATCCCGGGTGTTCCGGATCTTCGTGGAACGAAAAGCACGCCGCAAACGCGCGGCCGCGCACCGAATCCATGGCACGTTGCGCTTCCGCGCACGCGGTGCGCTCAATAAAGTGCCGATTGATGTCAACGCCTTCGCTGTTCACGCGCGTGCCCAGCGCAACCGCCGAGGGGCTGACCTCCGGAATATGCAAAAAATCCGGGAGATGCTCCCGGTGTTTTTCAATGGCGCGCTTGACCGAATCAATCACGCCCCGCTCGTCCCCGTGGATGTCGGAAACGAGAAGCAAGCACGGATTTTTGCCATGCGTGTAGTGCGGCAACATACTAAGCAAACTCTACCCAAAAACCGAAGTGCAGTCAACAAAAAAATCCCCCTATGCTACAATACCGCCATGGAGCAGCACCCCACCCTATTCATCATATTCGGCGTGACCGGCGACCTCGCGCGCAAAAAAATCATTCCCGCGCTTTTTCATTTGTATCTTGAGGGGTACTTGCCCAAAAAATTCCGCGTGGCGGGGTTCTCGCGCAGGGATTGGAGCCACGACCAGTTCAAGGCGTACCTCCGTCCCATCATTGCAAAAACGCATAAGCGGCACAGCAAACAACTGGTTGATTCGTTTTTGGCAATGGCGCGGTTTGCGGGCGGCACGTTTGAGGATGCGAGCGCGTACGCCAAACTGCGCGCGCTCCTCGAAGAACTGGACATTGAAATCGGCGTGTGCGCCAACAAGCTCTTCCATCTTGCAACACCCCCTTCGTTCTACGAAACCATTGCCAAACAATTGGCCAGAAGCGGGCTCACTATTCCCTGCGGAGGGCCGTTGGGCTGGACGCGCGTCTTGGTGGAAAAGCCGTTCGGCCGCGACCTTAAAACGGCAGAGCGGCTCGACATGCTGTTCGCAGACCTCTTCCGCGAGGAGCAGATTTTCCGCATTGACCATTACCTCGGCAAGCAGACCGTGCAGAACATTCTCGCGTTCCGCTTTTCCAACGCCCTGTTTGAACCCATCTGGAACGCCAAACATATTGAGGCCGTGGAAATCATCTTGCGGGAAAAAGGCACTGTGGCTGAACGCGGCGCGTTCTACGACGAGAACGGCGCGCTCCGAGACGTGGGCCAAAACCACATTCTGCAGATGCTCGCTTTGGTTGCCATGGAAGACCCGGGCGAACTTGATGCCAGCGCCATTCGGAAAGCGCGAGGAAGAGCGCTTGCCGCCCTCTCCCCCATCAAGCCAAAAGAACTCAAAGCCCGAGTGGTGCGCGGCCAGTACAAAGGATTCAGAAGCGAACCCGAGGTTGCCAAGCGCTCAACAACCGAAACCTACTTCCGCATTCATGCCCACCTCGGGAGCCGACGATGGAAAGGGGTGCCGTTTATTCTGGAAGCCGGCAAGGCCTTGAACGAAGACCGCGCCGAGATTGCGGTGCACTTCAAGGAAAAGCCCTCCTGCGTGTGCGAGCTTGAAGACGACCAGCACCTCCGGAACGTGCTCACGTTCCACCTTGAGCCGCGAGAGGGCATTCGTCTGCGGTTCTGGGCCAAAAAGCCCGGGTACACCATGCATGTGCAAGCGCGCGACCTTTCGTTCGATTACCACGAAGACCGCAAGGGACACCCGCACGACGCCTACGAGCAACTCCTGTTTGACGCAATCCGCGGGGACCAGATGCGCTTTGCCTCCACGGATGAGGTGCGCGCCTCCTGGGAGTTTGTGACGCCCATCCTCAAACACTGGGGAGCCCTGCCGCTTACGGCGTACGTCAAGGGCTCGGCCGGGCCGAAATAAAATATAATTTAAAAAAGAGCGAATGGCGGCGACATTCGCTCTTTTGACGTTGCATTGCACGCCCTAACCCGTGCGGCGCAAGAGCCACGCCAGCACCGGAGGCGTAACCAGCGTGGTTGCTATGACCACGATGATGATGATAGAGAACACCGCATCATTCACCACGCCGAGCCCTTTTCCAATGGAGGCGAAAATTAAGCCAACTTCGCCGCGCGGCACCATGCCAACACCAACCAAAAGCTTATTCTCCCCGCCCGCCACGGCACCAGCAACAACTTTGCCGATAACAGCCAAGGCCGTTATTCCCAAAGCCACTCCAAGAATCTGCGGGTTGTACAAGGCCTTGAGATTGACATTCATGCCCGTGACCACAAAAAAGATTGGGGTCAAAAAATGGCTGAGCGGCTCAATGAGATCCTCCACATGGCGGTCGGCATGGCGGTTCAGTATAGTGCGCAATGCGGCTTTTATCCCGTCGCCCGTGTTTTCGGCAAATTTTCGAACCTCGGAAACCACAGCCGAATCTTCGAAATACCGAAAATGTACGGCTTCAAGAACCAAGCCAGCGGCAAAGGCCCCGACAATGGGCGCCAAACCGACAAGATTCGCCATATGCGCAAGCGCCAAAGCGGATACCACCGCAAGCGTAAGCTTCATGCCCACGCCCGCGTGAACCCTGGAAAACAGGCGGCCAATGTGCGAAGCAAGAAAGTGGCCTGCGGCAATGGCTCCGGCTAAAAACAGTACTGCTTTCCCGGCAATGAGGACAATGGCGCTAACACTGATACTGCCGACGGTTACCACAGCAGAAACAACGGCCAGAATAATCAAACCCAGCACATCGTCAATTACGGCCGCGCCCAGCACAATCTGCGCTTCGCGCGTCTGCAGTTTTCCAAGATCGCGGAATACGCGGGCCGTAATGCCAACCGAAGTTGCGGTGAGTGTTGCGCCCAAAAACAAATAGGCGTTAAACGGCAAGCCCGGCAAGAGCCATGGGCCAACCGCATAGGTGCCAAGCATAAACGGCACCACAACACCCACAACTGCCACCAGCAATGCGCGCACGCCCACATGCCGCATTTTTTGAATATTGGACTCCAGCCCAATTTGGAACAACAGCAGTACCACGCCCAGCTCGGCCAAGAACACAATAATCTGGTTTTCCCTTACCATCTCAAAGTAGTGGATGCCGAAAATCCCCAAGTTTCCGAGTGCGATACCAATCACCAGCTCGCCCAACACCGACGGCTGGCGCCAGCGCTCAATGACGCTTGATCCCTTGGCAAACAGAAGCAAGAGGGCTATCCACAAAAAAACATCAGATGCCCCGTGCCCGGGATCAACCAGCCCTGAAGAACCCCATACCGGCCCGGCTGAAGCTGCAAAAAACAGAGCCACGGCCCACCACCAATTTGTACCAGATACCTTGAGCATACAGCCCCTCGAGTTGAGTGGTTAGATTTTGAAAGAGCAAGATTTTTTCTTACCCTCCCAGTAACCTCCCTAAAGCAAAAAGCCGCTTTAAAAATAAAAAACGGCTCACCGTTATGCTACGGCAAGAGCCGACTGTGTCAACGCTCTAGGGGCTTGACAAATTACTTTTGTTTTGCTTTGCGGCGCTCCTCGTTCTCGTCCAGAATGACTTTGCGGATGCGGATAGTGAGCGGCGTAACCTCCACCAGCTCATCATCCCCGATGTACTGGAGAGCCGCCTCCAAATCCATGATGCGGGGAACGCTAAAGTGCTCGGAAACACCCTCGCCTTTGCTCCGCATATTGGAGAGCTCTTTTGCCTTGGTTGGGTTTACGCGCAAGTCGCCTGTCCGCGCATGCTGGCCGATGACTTGGCCTTTGTATACGGTAATCTGCGGGCCCAAAAACAATGTGCCCCGCTTTTGGATATTGGTTAAGCCGTAGAGGTTGGTGGCGCCGGATTCCATGGAAACCAAGGAGCCCTGCTCGCGCTCGCGCCAGTTTGCGGCATCTTCCGCGTACTGGTAGAACACGCTGTGCATGATTCCCAACCCTTTGGTGTCCGTGAGGAACTCGCTGCGGTAGCCAAACAAGCCGCGCGTGGGAATGAGAAACTCCATGAACGTGACCCCATTCTCCACCTTCATCTCCTGCATGACCCCGTTGCGCTTGCCCAGTTTTTCAATAACCACGCCCGCGTGCTCCTCCGGCACTTCTACGGTTGCCCATTCGTACGGCACCAAGGTTTTTCCGTCCTGCACATGCGTAATAACCTGCGGCCTGCCCACCTGCAATTCGTATCCTTCGCGGCGCAACCGTTCGATTAAAATAGCCAAATGCAATTCTCCGCGGCCGGACACAACCCATGTGCCGTCTTCCGCATCCTCAACGCGCAAGGCCATGTCTGTCTGCAGTTCCTTATGCAAGCGTTCACGCACCTGCCGCGAGGTGGTGTACTCACCCTCCTTGCCTGCCATGGGAGAATTGTTGACCATGAACTGCATTTTTACGGTTGGCTGGTCCACATCTAAAAGCGGCAATGCAACTGGATTATCCTTGTCCGCGATTGTTTCGCCGATGGTAATATCTTCAATGCCCGCAATTGCCACAATATCACCTGCTTCCGCTCCCTCGGTTTCGGCCTTATCCAAGCCAATGAATGTCATGAGTGATGTTAAGCGCGCTTTTGATTGCTCCCCCGCGCGGTTGATGTGCGCAATCTCCTGCCCGGCCTTGATGGCACCGTTATATACTCTGCCGATGCCGATTTTACCTTTAAAGCTATCCTGCGCTAAGGAAGTGATGAGCATCTGCAATGGCTTTGCGGCATCGCCGGAAGGCGCGGGAATCTCTTTGAGAACCGTTTCAAACAAAGGCGTAATATCCGCCATCTTTCCCCAATCCGCATCCAACCCGGCTTTGCCCTTCTTCGCGGATCCCTCCCCAAAGGGGAAATCCAGAGTCCTGTCGTTTGCCTTTAACTCCACAAACAAATCAAAGGTCTTGTTCACCGCCTGCTCCGGATTTGCGCCGTCTTTATCAATTTTGTTGATAACCACAATAATGCGCAAACCCAAAGAGAGCGCTTTCTTTAACACAAACCGCGTCTGCGGCATGGGGCCTTCTTTGGCATCCACCAAGAGCAGACACCCGTCCGCCATAGAAAGCACGCGCTCCACCTCGCCCCCGAAATCCGCGTGGCCCGGGGTGTCTATGATGTTGATTTTCGTGTCCTTCCACACGACTGACGCGTTTTTGGAAAAAATGGTAATGCCCCGCTCTTTTTCCAAATCATTGGAGTCCATTATCAAATCATGAGTCGCGTTTTCTTTGGAAAGCTTAGTATGCGCCTGGCGCAACAAAGCATCCACGAGCGTGGTTTTGCCGTGGTCTACGTGGGCTATGATGGCGA
>CAZBWF010000015.1:4869-13033 GCA_964495675.1 uncultured Gammaproteobacteria bacterium | reverse complement strand
CAACGTGGTTGACGCTACATTGGGCGGAGGCGGGCATGCGGCCGCCATGCTCAAAGCCACGGCGCCCTCCGGGAAACTCCTGGGCATTGATGCAGATCCGCAGGCCATCACACGGGCCGAATCCCGGCTCGCTGAATACAAAAACAGAATCATTGTACAACAGGGAAATTACGCCAACATCGCGGCGTTTGCCTATGAATCAGGAATTAATCCGATTAGCGCTGTACTATTGGACCTGGGCTTATCACGAGATCAGCTCGATGACGGGTCTCGAGGATTTGGTTTCTCGACTCAGGGGCAGCTAGATATGAGATTCTCCGACCAGGGAGCGTTAACGGCGGGAGAAATCGTTAACACTTGGTCGGAGGATGATTTGACTCATATTTTCAGAGTATACGGGGAGGAACGGCACGCGGCCCGTGCGGCAAAGACATTAGTCGCCGCGCGCAAGCGCGCGCCGATCCGCTCCGTTCCAGAACTGGTCGAATTGGTGATGCGCGGGGTCGGGAGGCGCGGTAGCAACCGCACTCATCCCGCTACCCGCATTTTCCAGGCCCTGCGCATTGCCACGAACCATGAGCTTGAAAATCTTGAGGCAGCGCTTCCGAATCTCCTCGCGTGCCTTGCGCCCGGCGGGCGTATGGCCGTCATTTCATACCACTCCCTTGAAGACCGCATCGTCAAGCGATTTTTCAAGCGCGAGGCAGCCGGGTGCGTGTGCCCGCCGGAATTCCCGGTGTGCCGGTGCTCTCACGAACCTTCAATCAGCATCGTCAACAAGAAAGTAATTGTTCCGTTTCCGCGCGAAATCGCAAAAAACCGCGCGGCCCGGAGCGCAAAATTGCGGATAGCACAAAAACGGTAACCTCACCCATGCACACCCACAAGGCGCAACAGTATGTCCGCTGGCAGGCGATTCCCCTCGTCCTGTTTATTGCGCTGCTTGTGGCGTACGTGTGGCAGATGAACCGCGAGGCCGCGCATTCGTTTTCCCTTGAGGCGCTCTCAAGCGAGCGGGATGCGCTCACAGCGGAAATCGAGAACCTTACGTGGGAAGTTTCGGAAGCGCGCTCGCTTGCGGCCGTACGGAGCCGGGCCGTGGGGCTTTCGCTGGCCTCGCCGGTTGATGTGAGCTTCCTGGAAGTTGGCCTCTCAACCGTGGCAGTCGCGGGAGCCGAGCAGGCACCATAGGTGCGCCATGATCGCCCGAGCCCGACACCCCACGCAGGGAACCGTGTCCGAGCGGAGGATTAGCGCGGTTTTAATCGGCATGCTCGTGTTTGGCGCGCTCCTTGTGCTGCAGCTGGCTTATCTGCAGATTGTTTCGGCGGATGAACTCCGCGCCGAATCCGTCCGTCAGCACTCCACGGTGCGCACGCTCCCGGCCACGCGCGGGCGGATTTTTTACCGTGAACGCGCTTCGGAAACCCTCTACCCGCTTGCTACAAACCGGACGTTCAGCCACCTCTACGCCGTGCCGCGCGATATCCAGAACGTGGAAGCGACTTTCGACGCGCTCTGGCCGCTCCTTGAGCCAACCGGCATTGCCGAAGAAACGCTCCGGATTCGGCTCGGAAAGACAAACGACATCTATGAGCCGCTGGCGCACAAGCTTACGGATGCGGAGCTTGCCGCTTTCCAATCCCTGCATCTTGCCGGAGTCGGGTGGGAGCCCGAAACGTGGCGGTTTTACCCCGAGGGGGAAACCCTTGGGCAGGTTTTGGGGTTTGTTGTCATTCGGGATGGGGGGCGTGTTGGGCTATACGGGCTGGATGGAGTGTTTGACGATGATAGCAGCGGTGCGGGTGGCGTGCTTGAGGGTGCTGTGGATGTAACCGGACGACTCATACAATCCGGCCCGAGCAGGATTGTGGAGTCCGAATCCGGCGTGGATTTGATTTTAACCATTGACCGGACCATTCAAGCGTTCGCCTGCGAAAAATTGCGCGAGCGGGTTCTTGAGGTGGAGGCGGCGAGCGGGCAATTGGTGATTGTGGACCCAAAAACCGGCGCCGTGATGGCCATGTGCACCTATCCGGCGTATGATCCGAACAACTATTCGGATGTTTCGGATATCTCGGTATACCTCAATCCGATTGTGAACCTTCCCTACGAGCCGGGCTCCATTTTTAAGCCCATTACCATGGCCGGCGCCATTGACGCGGAAGTCCTCACGCCGGAAACCACCTACGTCGACGAGGGATTCGTGATGGTGGACGGGTACCGGATAAAAAATTTCGACGGCGAGGGCCGCGGCGAGGTGAACATGATAAAAGTGCTCGAGGATTCGCTCAACACCGGCGCCATGTACGCCCAGCGCCTGTTGGGGAACCAACCGTTCCGCGAATATGTTGAGCAGTTTGGCTTTGGGCGAGTGACGGGGATTGAGCTTTCGAGCGAGGCATCTGGAAACATATCCTCCTTATACAAAAAGAGCGATGTGTTTTTTGCGACTCCCTCATTCGGGCAGGGCATTACCGTCACCCCGCTCCAGATGGTTATGTCGTACGCGGCCATTGCGAACGGCGGAAAGCTCATGAAGCCGTATGTGGTTGCTGAAAAGCGCAGGGGCGACGAGGTTGTTTTTTCCGCAGCGCCCGAGGTGGTCGGCGAGACCGTATCATTGCGGGCCGCAACCATTGTGGGCGGCATGTTGGTTTCGGTGGTGCGTGAGGGGTATGATAACCGCGGCGGCGTGCCCGGCTATGCCATTGCGGGCAAAACCGGAACCGCGCAGGTTGCGGAAGGCGGGGTCTATGGGAACAGAACCGTGCACTCCTATGCCGGGTTCGGGCCGGTTGATAACCCCGTGTTTGCTGGTCTCGTGAAATTCGATTATCCCCAGCGAGGCAGATTTGCTTCATCAACCACGGCGCCGACATTTGGCGAAATAGCCAAGTTTATACTACACTACTACGAAATACCGCCTGACGAATCATGAAAACACTTCTCGTCAAATTATTGCATTCCCTCGCCCGCCGCGTGCTGAAAAAGTTCAAGCCGACTGTTATCGGCATTACGGGTTCAATCGGCAAAAGCGCCACCAAAGAGGCGGTGTTTGCGGTGCTGGCGCGCAAATACCGCGTCCGCAAGAACCTCGGCAACTACAACACCGAAATCGGATTGCCGCTCACCATTCTGGGGGCGTGCGCGCCGGGCCGTTCGCCGGTCCGGTGGCTTGCCGCATTTGGCAAAGGACTTGCGCTTAACCTGTTTGGGCGCTCATATCCCGAGATGCTGGTGCTTGAGATGGGAGCAGACAAGCCCGGAGATATTGACGAGCTTCTCTCGGTGGTTACCCCGCGCCTTGGCGTTATTACGGGCATTGCCCCGGTGCACACCGAGCAGTTTGGGAGCATTGCCGCAATCGCAAAAGAGAAAGGCAAGCTTTTCCGGGCAGTTCCCAAGAACGGGTGGATTGTGGCCAACTGCGACGATGTGGCAGTTGAAAAGCTGGCAGAAAACGCCGAGGCGCACTGCCTGCACTATGGAGTGAACAATACCGAACACGCGGATATCCGCGCGGCGGAGATAGCGGTGAGTTACTCCAACGAGACCCCAACCGGCATTCGCGGCATGTCGTTTAAGATTATCGCCAACGGCAGTGTAACGCCGGCAGTGCGGCAGGGGATCATCGGCAGCCACCAGGTGTATCCGGCGCTCGCGGCGGCGGCGGTTGCGAGCGTGTTCGGCGTGCACATGGTGGATGTGGCAGAAGGGCTCCGGCACGCCACGGTGCTCCCGGGCCGCATGCGCGTGCTTCCGGGCATCAAGCACACCATTCTGATTGATGATTCGTACAATGCATCTCCAGAGCCGGCTCGCGCCGCGCTTGGGGCCACAGCCGCCATTGAGCGGGGCGACGGGCATCTCTATGCCGTGCGTGGCGGCAGGCTCGAGCTTGGCGGGCTCTCGGTGGAAGAGCACCGGAGCGTGGGCGTTGCCGTCCGCGAAAACGGATTCGGTGTGCTGGTAACAGTAGGCGAGCGCTCACGGGATATTGCGTACGGCGCGGAACAAGCGGGAATGCCGAGAGACGCTATTTTTCAGTTCGCCGCGCCGGAGGAGGCCGGCCTCTTTATCCAGCAGAGGATACAGGAGGGTGATGTGCTTTTAATCAAGGGCTCGCGCGGGGTGCGCATGGAAATCATCACCAAAGAACTTATGGCAGAGCCGGAGCTGGCAGGCGAACTACTGGTGCATTGAGAAGATAGTTTGCTCAACTTGGCTTGCGTTGTTACATTCCATCAATTTCATCCGCAGCTCCTTTGCCCCATCCCATCCGGCGACATAGGCCTTGAAGTGCTTTTTCATGATGTGGAACGGCTTGTGGGAGACGAGCTCCTCAAAGAGTTTTGCGTGTTCAACAAGCGCGGCAAGCTTTTCCGCAACCGGCACGTCGCGCCGTCCGGAAAAGAGCCACGGGTTGCCGAAAATGGCGCGGCCGAGCAGAACACCGTCCACGCCGCTTGCGGCTGCTTTCGCGCGCGCATCATCAATATTCTCGGCATCACCATTGCCTACGATAATCGTTTTTGAGCCGAGCTGGTTTCGAATTACTACGGCGCGTTCCGCCGCATCCCAGCGCGCCGGCACGTCAGACATTTCTTTTCTGGTGCGCAGATGGAGGATTATTGCCGCAGGTTCTGCTTCGAGCAATGCCGGGAGCCACTCCTCGAGCTCGTTTTTTTTGTAGCCGATGCGCGTTTTTACGGAAATGGGAAGGTCCGGCGCTCCGCCCCGCGCCGCGGCAATCAGTTGTTGCGCGAGCGCGGGATTTTGCATCAACGCGGCGCCGCAGCCCTGTTTTTCGATTGCCCTGTCCGGGCACCCCATGTTGATATCAAATCCATCAAAACCCAATTCTTGGACAAGCGCGGCGCCGCGTTTCATATTCTCGATTTTTGAGGTAAAGAGCTGTGCAACAATTGGCCGTTCCGCCTCGGAGTAGGCGAGATCCCGAATCAGCGCATCGCGCCCGGCCGAAAGCAACCCATCCGCGGACACGAATTCCGTAAACAGCACATCCGGCTTTCCGTACTTCGCAATTAAGCGCCTGAAAGCCGCGTCCGTGACATCTGCCATGGGCGCGAGCGCGAAAAATGGTTTGGGCAAGGCCTCCCAGAAATTCCTATATTTCTTCTTTCTTCTCATGCACGTAGTTCATCCACTCTTCCGTAATCTTGATGAACGCCTTGAACGGGGCCTCTATCACAAAATCCAGCATAAAAATGAATATGTTGATTCTAGCGAATTTGGTGGACATCCACTTGCCCGCGTGGAGCACCGGAATCGCGAGAAAACTCCAGAGCGAGCGGATAATGCCCCGCTTGGGGGGCGTCACCACGAGTTCTTGCGCGTTTCGCCGGATGCGGTACGCAAAGAGCGAAACCAAGGAGAGGAAGAAGAGGAATATGATGATGCTGATGACCGTAAAGTTGAGCGTTTGGAGCGCCGTGATGAGCACCCCGAACGAGACCGCAAAGAGAATGCCGTAGAGGAGCACAAAGATGAGTTGCATAAGGAATGAGCGGCGCTTGGTTTTCCCGAGCTGTATCATGTCGCCTTCGCCTGAGATAATATCCTTAATGCCCGCGGTGATGAGTTTGGTGTTGGCCGCGTCCGGCAGTTTTGTTGAGTAGGCAATAATAATCAAGAGGAGTGGAGGAAACACGAGGTTGACCGCGAGCGGTATGGTGTGGAATTTGTTGAGGAGCAGGTACTCGATGGGGATTTCGAGCACAAGCGCCAGGAGGAATTTGGTAATAATGAGGTACACTACGCTCCGCCAGCAGCTCCGCGAGAGCTTTTTCCGCGACTCGTGGTACTCTTTATTGCAGGCGCTTGCTATTTTCTCGTTGAGCTCCTCGGGCTTCTGTATGGCTTCCCACGCGGCCATGGGGTCGGCGCTCACAATGCGCTGGAGAATGGAAAAGTACGCTACATGCTTGCGCACGAGCGCTCCCAGGCGCTCGTGGAGCGGGTGGTTTAAATCGTGCTGAATCCGGGCGCGCGTTGCTTCGAGGTTTTCTCCGACTTCGCGCACCAGCGCCGCGTCCGCGGAGAGCCATCGGGGGTAGTAGAGGAGAAACAAATGGTACTTAATGGTGTCGTCGTCGTTTTTATGGAGGGTTCTGGAGGAGGCAATGTAGATTTGCTTTTTGAGCTCATCGGGGTTGATGCTGTCTTCCGCATAGGCGCGCTTGGCCAGCACCTCGTACATGGCGTTGATGGAGGCGTGCATTAGGTACGGAGGAACTAGAAATTCGTCCAGTTCAGTCGCCATAATGCCGAGCATCCATCCGGCGAGCGATTCGGAATTCCCGATTTCCTTAATGGGCGCAACGCCGAGGAGCAAAAAGTATTTTTTAAAAATGGCTTCAAGTTCCTTGAGTTTTCGCCGCGGGATAGCGTTGTTTGGCAAATACCGCGCGTGGATGAGCTCTTCGGTAAGTTTTTCAGCCAGTTCGCTCCGTTCGCCAGCGCTGATGCGCCGGCGCAGGATGCGTTCAATGGCGTTCCGGCGCAGAAGGTGCTCCTCGCGGTAGTCCACGGCGTTCCGCATCCGCTCATAGACAAACGAGGCCACGCTGGTGCGCGTGGATATGGAAATCAGCGGTTCGTCGCGCGGAATTTTTTTTGATTCCTGCTCCGTAATGGCCGCGTTCACCAGATCGTGGATGGGCTGGATTATAGTGGGCATACGTTAATCATACTCCAAATGCGCCTGCTCTTCAATCACCAAAAACCCGCCTTGCAAGCGGTTTTTAATGGTACCGCTACGGGGAATCGCCCCGAGATCAACTCGGGGCGCCACGGGTTCATCCCATGGCGAACTATAAAATATGATTGGTAGCCCGTAGGAGAATCGAACTCCTGTTGCGTGGATGAGAACCACGTGTCCTAGCCACTAGACGAACGGGCCATAATTAGGAGATAGAATAACTGATTTTTGTAAAAAAGGCAATAATCTGTTATAGTATTGGAGTCGTATTATTTATTTTAAACGAAGGGAATATATGTATATGCCAAAAATGAAAAAATCTTGGATTGTTATCGGCGTTATTGTCCTCGTTGTGCTCTGGCTCTGGGGCGGGTACAACGGGCTTGTTTCGCGAGATGAGGGCGTCAAGGGCCAGTGGGCCAACGTGGAGAGCGTGTACCAGCGCCGGTTCGACCTCATCCCCAACATTGTGAACACGGTCAAAGGCGCGGCAGCGCAGGATTTGGAGGTGTTTACGGCAATTGCGGACGCGCGCACGCGCTACGCGGGCGCAGGCACCATTGACGAGCGCGCGGCCGCGGCCACGGAAGTGGAATCCGCGCTGGCCCGGCTCCTCGTGATTGTGGAGAACTACCCCACGCTCAAGTCGCAGGAATCGTTCTTGGCGCTCACCGCGGAGCTGGAGGGAACCGAGAACCGCATCAGCGTGGAGCGCATGCGCTACAACGAGAAAGTTCGGGACTACAACACAGCCATCCGCACTGTGCCGCGCAACATGATTGCCGGAGTGTTCGGGTTCGAGCGGCATGAGCTGTTTGAGGCGGCAGGGGGAGCGGAGCAGGCGCCGGTGGTTGACTTTACTCAATAAACACCAAAAACCAAACATCAAACACCAAGAAAACACCAAATTACAAAAATTGTTTGGTGTTTGATGTTTTGAAGTTTTTTTGGTGTTTGGATATTGGTGTTTGGTTTTTATGAAAAAATTGATATTCGCCCTAGTTTTGTTTCTGTTCCCGCCAGCTGTTTTTGCGTACACCTCCCCGGGCGCCCCAAACGGATTCGTGAATGATTTTGCGGGCGTCATTTCCGATGAAGCAGAGGATACGCTCGAAGGCATGCTGGCTTCGTACGAAGAGCAGACCAACATTGAGCTTTCTGTTGTCACCATCCCGCGGCTGGTGGACGAAACCATTGAAACGTACGCCGTGCAATTGTTCGAGGAGTGGGGCATTGGCAAGGGCGGGCAGGATAACGGCGCGCTGTTTGTGGCGGCAATCGAGGACCGCGCAATGCGCATTGAGGTTGGGTATGGGCTGGAGGGCGATTTAACGGATGCTGAAGCAAAACATCTCGTTGCGAATGTGGTGCCGCCGTACTTTCGGAGCGGGGATTATGACGAAGGTATCCGCGCCGCAATCACAGGCATGATGCAGGCGG
>CAZBWF010000015.1:0-4859 GCA_964495675.1 uncultured Gammaproteobacteria bacterium | reverse complement strand
ATTCGCCCGAACAAATGATGGCGGCGGCGCGTGGTGGGGCGATTTCTTTTGGATTTTCATTTTTGGATTCATGTGGCTCTCATCCGTGCTCGCGCGTTCGCGCTCGTGGTGGGCCGGCGGCGTGGTGGGCGCCATTGCCGGGGTGATTCTCGGTTTTTCCGGCGGGGGCTGGTGGTGGCTCCCTGTATTGGTAGTTCTTGGGCTGGCGTTTGACTATCTCATTTCAACCAAATTCAAACATCTCTTTGCCGAAGGCCACAAGCATCCGGCATGGCCGTGGCTTTTTCTCGTCGGCGGCGGGCCACACCGGTGGGACAAGGGCGGCCGGGGAGGGTTCGGGGGTTTTGGCGGCGGATTTTCCGGCGGCGGGGGAGCTTCTGGTCGCTGGTAGGGGCGATACTAAAGTCATACGAAAGCATACGAAAAATACTAAAAATGGCAGAATTGGTTCTTCCAGAATTATCGTATAAAGTTACCGGACTTTGTTTACGGGTTTATAAAGAAAAGGGTAGATTTTGTCGTGAGAAGCAATACGCTGATCGGTTTGAAGAATTGTTAAATCATGACGGACTAAAGTACAAGCGTGAAGTTGATTTAAGTACATTGTTAAGAAAGGCAAGTAACGAAGGCAATATTGTTGATTTTATTATAAAAGGGTTAGATGGTATTGTAATAGTAGATTTTAAAGCTAAAAAGTTTATTACCAAAGAGGACTACTTTCAAATACAGCGATATCTAAAATTTGCAAAAATAAAACTTGGCCTTATTGTTAATTTTCGAAATAGTTATTTAAAACCAAAAAGAGTTATAAACCCTGATTACGATAAAATTAAATAAAATTTTCGTATCATTAGTATGCTTTCGTATGACTTTAGTATCGCTTTCACAACGTACACCACCGGACCACGGTCCAAAACTTACCCAAGACCAAATCGATGAGCTCAAATCGCAGCTTAATTCCGCGTGGGAAATCCGCGAGGGCAAACTGTTCCGCCATTTTGGTTTTAATAATTTCAAAGAGTCCAAGGCGTTTATAGACAAGATTTCCGTGCTCGCGGAGGAGATGAATCACCATCCGGATATTACGTTCTCTTTCAAATACGCCGACATTATTTTGTATACCCACTTTCGTGAAGGGCTTACGGAGGCGGATTTTGTGCTGGCCGCGAAAGTTGATGAACTGGGGTAACGTTGCCTCGTGAGGGTTAATTTGCTAGATTGAAAACAAATTAAAATATCCTGAAACTGAACCTTTTACCGTTTTCCACGCACCTCTAGCGAAAGGAGGCGCTACATGCCTAAATCGAAGCGGCACCGACTAGGCACCCGCGTCCAGTCGGTCAAGTTTGAAGAGGCCTCGGATGCTTGGCTCCGGATACGGGGACATCAGGAGTATCCGAAGCTGGTCGAGCATGGGCACGCCCTGCCTAGCCAAGTGCTCGAGCTCGCCGAGAAGCACGGCGTTCACTTCGAGAACATCCTTCGGAAATGGGGCGGAGGTCACCGGCTCTTCCAGCTCATCATGGACGCTCTAGAGAAGATGCGTCCGCACGTACCTGAACTGGATCGCGTTGAGCAGGAGGGCGCCGGACTCACGACCAGCCCCATAGCGCAGATGTTCCACGACTTGCTGGGCGCTCGGGCGCGCGAGATTCCGGCAGGATTGATCGCTCATCTGGATCAGGTCTTGCCGCAGGGCAGGCAGGGTGTGGTTGAGCACATCCGGAAGCACGATGGCAATATCCTCACCGCCATCCAAGCCCTTGGTTTGGAGCCGGATCAGGCAACAACCAAGCGCTTGTTGGAAGTCACACGGCCCAAGCAGCCGCCCTCATGGCTCCTGCAGTTTGCAGAGTGCATTCACGCGCTGGGCCCAGGTTGGCTGGCCGCGCAAGAGCCCTCTCCTGCACCGTCGCCAGCACCCGAACCGCCCCCTGAACCTCCACCACTCACACCCGGAGGTACTATGGAACTGGATGTCCCGAAGTTGTTCAGCGAAGTGATGGCCCAAGTCGAAAGCGGCGCTGACGTGGTCGAGATAGATGTTGAGCACGCCACGGCCGTCTGGCTCACCATCTCGGGCCACAATGAGTTCAGGTTCGTCAAGTTCAAACAGCCGACCAAGTTCTGCACGTTCCTTCGCAGGCACCAGAGCGAGTCCGTGTCAGTGGCTGACTTGCTCCGCGAGAGGGGTGTGCGCGACGAGCAGCTCATCAGGTGGATTGCCACCTTCTATCCGGCGCTCAACGCGTGGCGCAAGGATATCGCCCGGTGTCTGGCCGCGGCCAAGAGCGGTGCGAGGGTCGTCAGCTGGGAGGATATCAAGCGCCAGCCCGCCTTGAAGCAGATGGGCTACAGCGCCTCGTCCGAGGATGCAGCGCTCGCGGCTCTGAAGAAGCATCTGCCGGACCACGACAACAGCGTGGGCAAGCTGGTGCGAGCCAAGGGAGTGCTGAACGGGCGCTTTGTGCTCGACTTGATGGCGTACCTTCGGTCAAAGGGAGTGGCCATCAGAGAGGTACAGCCGACACGCGCCAAGGCCTATCCACTGACGTTCTCGAGGTCCCAGGCGGCGGAATCGTCGGCAGTTGAACCGAGCACGGAAGCGGAACTGACGAGCCGAGAAGCTGTGGGGGCTGCGGAGGAGTCCGCGGCACCGCCGAGCAACGGCCGTAGCGCTAGCGCTGGCGTTGTGGTACAGCGGTTGCGCGCTGAAGCCATGCGTGGCAAGTTGGCCCAGGACTTACTGGATTTGGCCGCAGATCCTGCTCTGCTTCAGAGCATACTGCAGGCCGAAACGGACGGTGATCCGGTAGCTATGGCAGTGAAGACGGTTTTCGCAGAAGGGAGGTAATTGAGGGGATGGGAGGTCTGTATTGTTGAGCCGCCTCGGGGATTCACGTTCCCGAGGCGTTTTTTATAGATTATCACTCCCACTTGACGAGTGATAATGCTTTGTTTATACTGAAAATAGTATGGATTCGCGCCAACAGGAGCTTTTAAAGCATATCGTGGAAGCGCATATAAAAACCGCGGAGCCGGTTGGTTCGGCGTTGATTGCCGAGGAGTACCTTACTGAGGTTTCGGGCCCAACAGTACGCAACTGGATGCAGGAGCTGGAGCGCCACGGTTTTATTACGCACCCGCACATCTCGGCCGGCCGCGTCCCCACGGAGCGCGGGTACCGTTTCTATATCGAACATCTGCTTGCCGAGCGGACCGTTTCGGCCAAGCACCAAAAAGAGCTTGCCCACATCGGGCGCGGCAGGGACGAAAGCGCGGTCAAAGCGCTTGCGAAAAAATCCGCCGAGCTTTCCGGCGAGGCCGTGGTTGTTGGCTTTACTCGGAATGATGTGTATTACACCGGACTCTCCAACATTTTTGCAAAGCCGGAATTTACGGACCACGAGAGCGTAGTGAGTATTTCATCCATTATTGACCACTTGGACGAGGTGATGTCTGATATTGAAAATCAGCTCGATGGCGATATCTCCGTACTCTTAGGGAGCGACAACCCGTTCGGGGACGCGTGCGGAAGCATTCTCACGCTCGCATCCGGAGGAATGGTTATCGGCATGCTCGGGCCCATGCGCATGGATTACGGGCAGAACATTGCGTTTGTAAAATATATTAAGCAGTTGCTCTCTTAGAGTATGAAGCACCAAAAAAAAGACGAACCGGAAAATTCAGAATTGGAAGAATTAAAGAAAAAGTGCGAAGAGTATTTAAACGGATGGAAGCGCTCACAGGCGGATTATCAGAATTTGGAAAAGGATTACGCGGGGCGCATGGCCAACATGGCGCGGTACGCGGCGGCCGAGGTTATTTCCAAGTTTATGCCCGTGATTGATAATTTTGAACTCGCGCTCTCGCACGTTCCCGAGGACATTAAGGATTCCGAATGGGTGAGGGGATTGTTCCAAGTCCGGCGCGAGCGCGACGAATTGCTCAAAACCTTGAGCATCGAGCGCATTGAATCAGTCGGCCAAGAGTTTGATCCGCACCAACACGAGGCAGTGGGCCATGAGCCCTCGGATACCGTGCCCGAAGGGCATATAACAAAAGAGGTGCAGATTGGGTACACAATGAAAGACCGCCTTATCCGCCCAGCACGGGTAATTGTTTCAAAAGGCAATTAACAAATAATCGTCATTCCGAGCGAAGTCGAGGAATCTCGTGCAATAGCACACCAGATCCTTCGACTCGGCGAGTACGCCTCGCTCAGGATGACGTTATAAAGGAGACCATTATATGACACTTATGCGATGGCGGCCTGCGCTCGAGCCCATTGAGGATTTCGACCGTATGGTCAACCAATTCTTCGGTACGCAGGGCCAAGGGTTTGTGCCTGCCCTGGATGTGTATCAGGATAAAGACAACGTAATTGTGGAAACGCCGCTTCCGGGCATTGATCCGGAAAAGGTGAACATCTCCATCGAAAACGACGTGCTCACCATTGAAGGGTCGAGCGAGCAAAAGAGCGAGGTGGATGAAAAGGACTACTACCGCAAGGAAGTGCGCACCGGGTCGTTCCACCGCGCTGTGGCGCTTCCGGCCGCGGTTGCCGGGGAAAAGGCAAATGCCGAATATAAGAACGGGGTGTTGAAAATCACCATCCCCAAAGAGGAACGCGCCAAGCCGAAGCAGATTAAAATCAGCGCTAAATAATTCTGTCGTGAGGGGCGGGGGATGTTCGTCTGTCGGGCGGCGTCCCTCGCCCATGGGCTTAGTGACGAGAATTGGTGAATTGGAGAATTGGAGTGTTAGGATTTTCACACCAATTCTCCAATTCTCGGATTCTCAACACTATTTAATCATCGAAGGAGATTACAGACTATGAGCAAGATACTCGGAATCGA
>CAZBWF010000014.1:0-13200 GCA_964495675.1 uncultured Gammaproteobacteria bacterium | reverse complement strand
ATATCCGGTTCACGGCCGTACTCCGGAACCGCAATGGCAATGCGCCGCGAGGCGTATCGGGGCCTGAAAAGCGTTACAACTTCAGCAATCTCCTGCTCTTTCGCAACGCCACTGACGGGGATACCAAGTCCGTAGGCCAAAGCATTGGCGGTTGCAATGCCAATCCGAAGCGAAGTGAATGAACCCGGACCTTGTACCACAGCAATGCCCTTGATATCCGAGAGTGGTGTTTTTGATTGCTTGAGCATCCCGGCGATGGATTTCAAAAGCTTTTCCGAGTGCTTGCGTTCGGATTTAACGGTCCGTCTCTTGACAATGCGCTCCCCTACCAGGAGCGCAATGGTGAACGAGTCCCGTTCGGTTGTATTGAGGTAGAGGTACATAATGGTGGTATGGTAGTACAGAGCATACAAAAAAGAAAGAGCCAGTCGCCTCGGGCGATTGGCTCTTTAACACGTGTAACGGTTGCGGAAATTCATTGCTGGCGCATCCGTCTGCTTGAGATGACCATCCCCTCCGCGGGATTTAAGAACTCCCCCCAAGAAGAATCGGGCTTGGCCGGTGTCGTGGTTGTGATGCGAATCTCAACCACCACGTAGACCACCTGCGGCGGCTCCTCGCGGTACACGGCCGGAACGAGCCGTCCGCTGACAGGCCGCGCATCCAGTTCCATCACTGCGGGGTTCCGCAAGCTGATGGCGATGGATGTAAGCGCGGCGAGCATGGCAAGCCGCCAGCCCCAGTGAATCACGGAAAGAACGCGCGAGCCCATAGCTCCCTCCTTGTGGTTGCGCTACGGTGATCAGTACACGTCGAGCTCTTTGAGGAGCTCGAGATTGTGCACGTCGTACATGCGATACACCCTCTGGAGCCGAGAGAGTTCGGACATCTCGGTTTCCGTGAACCCGCCCGTGTGCTGAAACCACTTCTTGTACAGAACCCAGTGCCGTACGGCCCACCGGATGGCGCCTAAGGCGCCCCGCGCGAACAGGTCCGACGATTCGGCTATGTGCTCCACGGGGATTATTTGCCCTCCGACGCCAAACAGCGCCCGGTGCTGGCCCGTCACATTGCCGATGCGGATTGAGTGGATGCAGATTTCTTGCGGAGCCCGCTTCCCCTTTCCGCTTCGGCCGAACTTGACCACGTCCTCCAGATTCTGCCCTCGCGCCGCAGCAATGGCCCGCGCCCAGTACAGAGCCGTGCCGCTCGGCGCATCCTCTTTTTGGGAGTGGTGAGTTTCTATGATCTCGACTTCGGCCTCGGAGTATCTCCTGCCGAGCTGTGCGCACCGTTCAGCGCCGTCGTTCGCGCCGTCGCTGAAGTTTGCGGAGTGCAGAATAACCACGCCGGTCTCCCCTTGGGCCAGCTTGCACAGACGCCGAGCATCATCCTCGCGCAGCCCGGTGGTGCCAATCACATGGATGCGGAACCCGTGCTGTATCGCCTCTTCGACCCGCGGCACGAGCGGCTCCGCTTTCACGGCATAGAACACCACCGTCCGGGGCCAATCCACCTCGCACAACGGCAGCTCGCGAGCGAGCGCCGAGAACGATTGGGCCACGAGCGCGCCGCCTAATTCGCCCGGATCTCGGCCTACGGCATGGCCGTTATCCCGGACAACAGCTCCGCAGAGCTCGAACTCTCTCTCCGCCGCGAGCAGTGCCTTGCACACCGGCTGTCCGAGCTTTCTGCCCTTCGACCCGACCACCACTACGTTAATCCTGCTCATCGGGAACCTCCCTCTTAATAGAGCTTTGTGATGGTAAATACCATGAGCTGAAACGCCCATAGCTCTTAAAACTCAATTTCAAAATGAACAGATTGAACCTGAAAAATAGAACAATCAACTCCTTTTGTCAACCACCAGCATCACTTTTCTTCCGGTGAGCATTTCCTCCTCGTTCACCCCGCTTGCATTGCCGCCATGTTCGCGGGGCCAGTCATGCACGGCATCAAGCAAATCATCATACGCATACACAAACTCTTTCCCGCGTTTAGTACCCGGGTCGTTGGTAATGAAATGCGTATCCGTATATCCACGGATGACGAGCATATGGTAGAGCGGGCCTTCCCCTGAAAAATATGGATTCGGAAGAATACGGCCGGCGGCGGGCACAATCACCAGCTTATTCTGCGAAATAGAGCGCTTGATATTCTCAATTGTCACATCCGTGTCCAATTCTACGGAAAGGTTGAAATATTCGCGCGCAATGCGCGCCACCTCCTCGGCGGTCGTATCTTCGTAGTATCCGAGCGCACTCTCCTCCCATGCAACGAGCTTTTTTATTTCAACATCCATTTCACCCGCAGTTAGTCCCCTGCCCTCAAAAAAATGGGCCGCCATGATGAGCGAGGCCTCCTCGCAGGCCTCTTGATACGGCAAATCCCAACTCGCATGCGGGGCCTGCGGCTGGAACGGAACAGCGAGGTTATAGGATGCAGGGACTATCACTTCGTCATCCTGAGCCACGGGCGAAGGATCTGGTGAATCTGGCAGGGACGTTTCGATGGTGACGGGATCCTTCACTGCGCTCTCCGCTTCGCGGTTCGCTTGTTCAGGACGACGCGGGGCATACTCAATCGCCTCCGGCAGTTCCGGCTTTCGCCAATCAGCAACAATGGTGCGCAACTCTCCGCGATTCAAAAACAATCCCCCACCCACTAACAAAACAATCCCTGCAATGATTATCTTTGTTCCCGAAGCTTGAATCATACACAAAATTATTTATTCTAGTATTTGTAAATTTGTAGCAAGATTCGTAAATTCGCGGGTATCTTTGAGATGACTCACACTTATCCACAGGGGCACGTTTGACTTTCGGTTTTTATTCGGTTACAATACCACTACAACAAACGTATGGCACAATCACTCTTACAATTCGGTCTCGCAATCGCGCCCGCAATTATCGTGAGCTTGGCAATCCGGCAGATGCAGATGCCCTGGGAGCGCAAAAAACGGCCAGGCGAGCGCGCAGAGCTCTTGCACCTGCTTGCCAAAGACGTACAGCGCGTTAAAGCAATTATGGCCGCAAATATCCGCGCGGTCAACCAAGGGCGGGCCTGTGAACTGCACCCGCTCCCCCTTTCCAACTGGCACCGCATCAAGCGCGATGGCCGGCTCGCCAAGTACGCGGACGAACGAATTTTTAAAACTATGATTCACCAGTTCCGCGAGTGGGAACACATAACCATCACCTAACACTATGACGCTCATTCTGCCAAAAAAGAAGCGCCAAATTCTGGATTACCTCAAATCGTACGTGCGCGAACATGGGTTTGCGCCCACGCTCTCGGAAATCGCAGAACGATTTAAGGTTTCGTCGCTCGCCACCATCCACGAGCATATGCAGTTTCTTGAGGATAATGGATTCATCAAGCGCAAAGGCAACATCCGCTCTCGTGAACTTGAAATTATTGAGCAAAGCCGGAGCGATATCGAGGAAACGTATTTGGAAGGCAAAATGGTCGGCGTGCCGCTTGCCGGCCTCATTACCGCGGGTACACCCATTGAGGCGGTTGAGGATCGCGAAGCCGAAATCCCGGTGCCCGTTGAAATTACGCGCGGTCGGCAGTGCTATATCCTCAAGGTCCGCGGGGACTCCATGGTGGAATCGCTGATTGCGGACGGGGACTTGGTGGTTGTGGAAAAAACCGAGTACGCCAAAAACGGGGATACGGTAGTAGCGGTGCTGGATGACGGCACCGCAACGCTTAAAAAATTCTACAAAGAAAAGAATTTCATCCGGCTCCAGCCCGCCAACTCCAAATACAAGCCCATCATGGCAAAGAACGTCATTGTCCGCGGCAAGGTGATTGGGATTATTCGAAAATATTAATCATTAAAAAAGTAGCGGCAGAAAATTTTCTGCCGCTACTTTTTTAATGCGCGAATTTCTTGGTCGGCAAGTTCCCGGCACTCGCCTTCTGGCAAATCTCCAAGCTTAATCGGCCCCATGCGCACTCGCTTGAGCGACACGACCGACATGCCCACCGAATCAATCATGCGGCGCACCTGGTGCTTTCTGCCTTCGTGGATAGTGATGGAAATGAGGTAGCGATCATTGGTCACTTGTTCAAGAACTGCAATCTTTGCAGGACTTGTACGAAATCCGCCCGCAATCCGCAACCCATGCCTCATTCGGCCGCGCGCGGATTTGAACCTATCTTTGTCCCAGTCCTGCGGAATCTGAACCACTGCCTCGTACTCTTTTTCATGCTCGAATTTCGGGTGTGTCAGTTCATACACCAAATCCCCGTCGTTCGTGAGGATGAGGAGCCCGGTGGTGTTGACGTCGAGCCGGCCCACCGGCACCACCCGCGCTCTGGACGGAACCAAGTCCAGCACCGTCTCCCTGCCGCGTTCGTCCGAAACCGTTGAAACAACCCCGGCGGGCTTGTTCAGTAAAAAATAAACAAATCGCGAGGGCTGTGCCAGGCGCTTGCCGTCAAGCGTAATCGCATCGCGGCCAAGGTCCACTCTCGTGCCTAATTTTCTGACCACCGACCCATTCACCCGCACGCGGCCCTCGGCAATCAATTTTTCAGCACTGCGCCGAGATGCAACGCCCGCATCCGCGAGCGCTTTCTGCAAAACAATCCCCGCCATGCTATACCCCCAACTTATTGACGACCGTAATTTTCCGGCCATTCAGGAGCGTAAAAATAAAACGGTCGCCCAAATCCACCCGCTCCTTGAATTCTTTTCTGCTCATTACGGTATAGTTCAGCTCCCGGCCCGTTTCTTTGGCGTAGGATTTGATAATCTTCTCGAGCTTCGCTTTTTGCACGCGGCCCACAATGAATATATCAACCGGCGAATCGCTGTTGCCGGTAAAACTCCCGGTGAGCACCAAAAGCTCGGCGCTGGTGATTTTTTCTATTTGCTCAATGACGCGCTGTTCATTGAGCTCCTTGGATTTCAAAAGAAGCGCCTTGAGCTCCGGAAGCAGGATAAAATCACGGTTGACGCTGTAGTACTTTTTCTTGTCCCGCTCAGCCGACGTCACCAGGCCCAAATCCTCCAAATTCTCGAGCTCCCGGCGAATGGAGTTCAGGTGCTCCCCCAAAAGCCGCGTGAGTTCGCGGATGTAGTAATCCCGGGCCGGGCCCTGGTTCAAAAAAAGCTTTAAAAGCTTAACTCTCGTTTTTGAACTAAATAGTTGTTCAAGCATATATGCAATGTGTTCAGTAATGACCCCCCTTTTGCTCGGCGGAGCGTTTGTAGTATAATACCAGAAAGGAGCGCAAGTCAACAAACGGGTATGCCCAAGGAGTATATCAGCGTTACCGAGTTTGCCGTTGCCCGATCCACGCTTGCTTCGGGCGGCTCACTCCACATTACGACATTAACATCAGAGGACTCCACGAAGGGATGTCTTGTTTTTTTTATAGAAATCGAAACCTCGGACAAAGACAACGAACAGATTATTGCACTGCTTGAACGCGAGCTTGAAAAACAGTATTTTCATGCGCCCACCGAATCCGTTGAATTTTCTTTTGAAAACGCCCTGGCAAAATCAAACGTTGCGGTTAAAGACATTCTCCTCTCTAAACCCAAGAACTGGCTTACCAAAATACACGTGCTCGCGCTTGCGCTTGCGGAGGAAGAAGTGCACTTCTCGAGCGTTGGTTCGGTGCACGCGTTCCTCACGCACCAAGAGCGCATCGTCGATATCCTCGCGGGCGCCGGCAATGCCGCCGCCATCCCCAACCCGGTAAAGCTCTTTTCCAATATCGTGAGCGGCCGGCTCCTCCCTGAAGACGCAATTACCCTAGCAAGCGATGCCGTGCTCGACTACCTTTCGATTGAGCGCATACGAAAAATAACCAACGAATATGACCCGCGTGGCGCGCTCGAAAAATTGTTTGAACTCCTCTCGCAAGCCCCCGGCACCAAGCAATTTGGCCTCGCGGTATCAAAGCGCGTGGCGCGCGTGAGCCAGGTAAAAGAAAGAGAACCTCAAGATTCCGAAAGCTCGATACTTGATGAGTACTTTCAGCCCCAAGAGTCCGAAACTGGAGAATTTCTCCGAGAAGGGAGCCGGACGCTCCTCGCGGCAACAGGCGCGTTTGCCCGGAGAACCGGTTCGCTCATCCTCGCGGGGACGCTCTCGGGCGCCGGGGCTGCGCTCGAGTGGATGGAGCGCGAGCTTGCCGTGCTCGTCCCCAAACTTCTCCGATTGCCCTCGCTTGCCGCGGGCCTCTGGCGGAACCGCCGTGCGCGGGATTACCATTTCTCGCAATTAAAAAGCGCGGTCAAAATTCGCGTATCCTCGGTTCCTGAACGGTTCAAAGAGCTGCCGAGGAGCAGAAAAGCCGTGGTTGCCGCAATCGTCACGCTCGGTGTGGTGTTTGCGCTCTCCATCTCGCTCCGGGCGCAGCAGCGGGCCGAAACAACGGCGCAAGAATCGTACCGGGCTCTTGTTGCGGAAATCGAAACCAAACGCGACCAAGCCCAGGCGACCCTCATTTACCGCGAAGAATCCCGCGCGCGCGAAATTATCGGCGAGGCGCTCGCCCTCCTTGAAAAGCTCCCGCGCGGCGCGAGCGAGGAACAAGAGCGGTACGAGTCCTTGAAAAACGAATTGCGGACGCTCTTGGATCGCAGCCAAAAGAAACAGGCGCTTTCGGACATCATGGCGCTTGCAACCATCATCCCGAAGCCCATTGCACCCAACCAAACGGGACTCTTGACTGTTGGCGACCGGATTGTGCTGTACGACGGAGTGGGAGAACGCTTTGCGGCCGTGGACACGGAACAGGGGCTCGTCCTCACGCTGCCCTTTGAAAATCAGGGCGTCGAATCGTTCAACGCCGCTGTCCCGCTCGACAACACCACTATTGCCGCCATAAACCAAGAAACAGCCATGTTTGTGGACACGGCCCGAGAAACCATCCGAAAAGAGAGTTTTGTTTTTGACCCGGCAACCGTAACCCCGTTTACCAGCTATGCGGGCAACCTCTACACCATTTCGAAAACGCAAGACGAAATCATCCGCTACCGCGAAGCCGGGCGCGGTTTTACCACGGCCCAGAAGTGGCTCCAGGAGGAGTATGATCTCTCTGGCATGGTTGACATTGCGGTTGACGGCTCGGTTTACACGCTCCACGCAAGCGGCGACATCCACGTGTTTGCAAACGGCGCACCGAGTGCGGTAATTCCCTTTCCGCTTCCGGACGATCGGCCCGGAACGAATCTCTCGTTCTACGCAAACGAGAACACCAAAAACTTTTACCTGCTCGACCCCGAGAAACAACGAATCCTGACGGTATCCAAGCAGGGCGAACTTGAGATCCAGCTTATTGCGAAAGAATTCGCCTCCGCAACTGATGTGGTGGCCTCACGCGATGAAACCGCTCTCTACGTACTCGCGGGCGATACAATCTACCGCATTCCAATAACGCAATAAAAACTGCCCCTCCGCTCGCGAACGGAGGGGCAGTTTTTTGTATTACTTTAAGGTTACTTGTGCGCCGGCCTCCTCCAGTTTTTTCTTCATGGCCTCGGCATCCTCTTTCTTAACGCCCTCTTTTACCACTTTTGGGGCGCCGTCCACGAGATCCTTTGCCTCTTTCAAGCCAAGCTCCGTTACCTCGCGAACCGCCTTGATGACGGAAATCTTGTTGCCGCCCGCCGCCGTGAGCTCAACGTCGAAGGTTGATTTCTCTTCTGCCGCCGGAGCATCGCCGCCCGCCGCCGGAGCACTCGCCATCATCATGGGAGCGGCTGCTGATACGCCGAATTTCTCCTCGAGAATCTTGACGAGTTCCGAGAGATCCAGTACGGACATCTGTTCGATTTTCTCGACAATGTCCTTAAACTTTGCCGGAACCTCAACTGCTTGCTTTGCTTCTTCTGACATACGCTATCTCCTTGCTAGTTATAGTTACTTGAAAATAAATAAACGATGTTTATGCCTTTGCATCCTTAATACCATTCAGCACATTCACCAAGCCGCGCACGGTGCCTGCCAAAACAGTTACTAATCCTGAAACCGGCGCGTTAATCGAACCCACGAGCTTGGCGTAGAGCTCCGGCTTTGAGAGCAGTTTTGCGAGCGCGGAAACGCCCCGCTCGTCAATGAATTTGGCTTCCAAAATGCCGCCGTAAATTTTGAGCGCTTCGTGGGTCTTTTGAAATTTTGCGAGCACCTTTGCCGCTCCCACTTCGTCGCTCATGCCGAATGCCACAGCGAGCCCTTCGCCGAGGTTTTTGACGTCAACATCCATGTTGTGCTCGTTGAGCGCTTTTTTAAGCAAGGTCTTTTTAATGACCTTAAAAACAACCTGCTCTGCTCTAAGCTCTTTGCGCAACTCCTCGATTTCAGGCACCGAAAGGCCGTGGTACCCTACAAAAACGAATGATTTGGCTGAAGCGGCATCCTGTGTGGCGGCTGCGAGCGTTGTTTCCTTTTGCTTTCGTGTTTTTGGCATAGGGTTTAAACAAAAAAATCTGCGGTTTACCCGCAGACAGAGTTGGCCTTGCCACTGATTCTCCCCCGTACCAAGGGGGAGTCAGAGGGGGGTCTTCCTCGGCAGGTTATTAAGCCCTTTCGGGCGCCTGCTGTCTGCGGAAAAAATAATTTACAAACGTATACTACTACGCCCGCAACCGCCTGTCAAGGCGCGCCTCGTACCTATCTCAAATACCGCGCTTTGGCCGCGTTGTGCTCTTCCAGCGTGCGGCTGAAGATAGTTTCTCCCTCCGGAGTTGAGAGGAAGTAGAAGTAGTCCGTATCAGCCGGGTAGATGGCCGCGCGGATGGCGGAAAGGCCCGGATTGCCGATGGGCGTGGGCGGCAGTTCGCGGTACTTGTAGGTATTGTACGCGGAATCAATTTGCAGTTCCTCGTTCGTGAGTGCGGGCCGGGAACCGCCGATGATGTACGTAAGTGTGGCGTCTGACTGCAGGGGAACCCCGGCGGCAAGGCGCGACCAGAAGATGTCCGAAACAATGGGCCGATCCTCCTCGTGCGGGACTTCGGCCTCGATGATGGAAGCCATAATGAGCACAGTATAAAAATTTTTCCCCTGGCGCGCCGCCTCGTTACGCAAATCCTGCGTTACTTTGGCGTCAAAATTCTGCACCATCTTGCGCACCACATCCCGCACATCGGCACTGGCAAAAATCTCATAGGTGTCGGGGAACAAAAATCCCTCAAGCGGAGCCGCGGCAGTGCGGTGCACGAGGAGCGGACTCTCTCGAACAAGCTCGTTGTAAAAATCGTTGTCAGCTGTGGCAAAAGCGCCAGGCGCCCCCACGAGCCGGATGAAATCCTCTTGTTGGAAGAGGCCTTCCTTTTCAAAGTAGGCCGCAATCTCCCCACTACCCCACCCCTCAAGGATTTTTATGGTTCGGGTCGGGCGGGCGCCTTTCGTGGTAAGCACATGGACCAACTCCTCAATGCTCGCCTTAGGAGGCAGTTCAAACGAACCTGCGAGAAATGCGCCCTCTTTCCGGACGAGCCACACGTAGGTTCGGAACCAAAAATCACGAATGCCAATGCCGCCGCCGCGCAGATTGGCTGAAATGCGCATCACTGATTCGCCCCGGGCAATCACAAACGTCCGGCTCGCCTCAGGGACGAGAACCGAGTGCGTTACAAAGTAGCCGAAAACGGCAACCGAGAACAACAAGAGAACCACAATGGCGAGTGCGGTCTTCTTCATAGGTACTTTTTGGTTCGGACATTTCTCCCCAACGCCTCAACCAGCTGCTTAACGTCCTGCGCGCGCTCTTTGTCGGCAAGGAGAATGACGTCATCCGTTTCAATGAGGATGGTGTCGCGGACGCCGACGCTCGCGATGCACTTGCCGGACGTGCTCACGAAGAGATTGTTTGAACTGTCGATGAGAACGGATGGATTCTCCACCACGTTCCCGGCCTTGTCTTTATCGGACATTTCCGCAACGCTCCGCCAGTGGCCAATGTCGCTCCAGCTTATGCGCGCCGGCACCACAAGGCGGCGCTTGGTTTTTTCCAAAATGGCATACTCAATGGGCGCGCGGACGAGATGCTCGAATTCTCGGTCAACCGTTTTCTGGAACGCCCCCGGCGGCGCCTCTGAAATTTTTTTAAGCACGGCGTAATTCTTCCGCATGTGTTTTTTGTAGAGCGACATGAGATGCCCCACGTTCCACGCAAACCAGCCAGGGTTCCAAAGGTATCCCTTGGTCCGGACAAATTGCTTGGCGCGCGGAAGCGGCGGCTTCTCAATAAACCGTTTCACGAGGTGCACCGCGCTCCCTTCAAGCTGAACAACTTTTTTGCCCACCTGAATGTAGCCGTATCCTGTTTCCGGATACGAGGGAGTTATGCCCGCAAGAATAGTGTCGTGCGGAAACCGCCGCGCAATGCGTTCGAACCGGCGCACGTATGAGGCAAATTTTTTTTCGTCGGCAATGCGCGCATCCGAGTGGAAGCTCATAAGCACCTCGTTCGGATGCGCGGCATGCACTGCTGCCGCCGCAAGCCCGATTGCGCCGGCGCTGTCGCGGCGGACGGGCTCAAGCAAAAGATTCCCCGGCGGCATGCCGGAAAGTTCCGCGCGAACGGCCCGTTCATGCCCCCGGCCGGCGACAACAAAAATATCGTTCGGTTTGACGATGGCGCGGAATCGGCGATACGTTTGCGCCAAGAGCGTCGCCCCCCCAAAAAACGGAAGCACCTGCTTGGGCGTCCGTTCGCGCGACCATGGCCAGAGGCGCGTTCCGCTTCCTCCTGCGAGTATCACGATTTTCATACGCTGGATTGTACCACAACCTTGACTTTCAATTCAAGGTGTGCTATACTGATATATGTTAAACCCTTCTAGACCCGTGTCCCAAAACGCGGGTTTTATGTTGCCACACAACTCAAAAAATCAAGTATTCTCATCCGTGGCGCTTGCCCTGTTTCTCTTTGTTGCCACGGTTTTTGCATTTCCTGGCTCTGCCGCGGCCGGGCCCGTAAACGCTTCGGAGCTGATTGAGCTCACCAACCGCGAGCGCGAAGCGCTCTCGCTCCCTCCCTTTGCTCCCAACCACCAGCTCACGCAAGCCGCATTCCGCAAAGCGGGCGACATGCTTGAGAAAGGTTACTTTGCGCACACGACGCCGGACAGCAAGCCATTCTACCGATGGATTGAGGATGAGAACTACTACTACCTCTACGCCGGGGAGAACCTCGCCATTGATTTTGAAACGAGCGAGGGGGTTGTCGCGGCGTGGATGGCGAGCCCCACGCACCGCGCCAATATTGTGAATGAAAATTACTCAGACATCGGTCTCGTGGCAGTGCGAGGCAACTGGCAGGATAGAGAAACGACCGTGGTGGTTCAAATGTTCGGCTCGCTCCTCCAGGACTCCCCCACCGTGCTCGGCCGCGCATTCGAAAACATAACCAACAACCTCAACTTCCGCAAAGGCGACCTCGCGAATCTTGCCGCGGACGTAGTGCTTCTGCCGAGCTTGGCCGGGCCGCGGTACTTTGATGCCATCCTCCGCCCGAACTACAACGCCCGCCTCGCGCTCTCGGGCCCCGGCGGCGCGAACATCGCCGCAAGCCCTGCCACTCCCGTCGGAAAGCAAGAAACGTTCCGGACGCTGGTGAAATCGGAATCCGCAACGGACGACGATGGCGCTCGGTTTGTGCTCACCGAATCATCGAACGGAACAACATTCAGCGCTCCGGTGCGCTACCCCACGGTCCGGGAAGTGGTGCGAACGCTTTCTGAGAAAAAAATAAACTTTCTCGCGACGCCTGAAAACCTCTCGAGAGACGTACTGCTCGCCGGCATCGTGCTTCTGTTGCTCCTCATTGCCTACGAGCCGAACATCCGGCGGCTGCTTGCACGCGCCTAACGCCGGAGCAGGCGGCGCCACCAGTGCCCGCCGGAAGCGTGGAGCGCGTACCACGAGATGAGAAAGCCGGCGCCAACGCCCACGAGCGCGCCCACCACGATATCGAGAACATAGTGCACGCCCGCAAGCACCCGACCGATTGAAATCGCCAGAGCGGCGGCCGCAAACGCGGCGCCGATTTTTTTATTCCACGCAAACACGGCGGCCGCAAGCGCCCATGCGACTGCCGCGTGATCCGAGGGAAAGGAGCCGTCAAGGGGAGAGACATCAATGCGAGGCGCAAACTCCCCGGCAACAAACGGGCGGGGCCGAAAGTACGCCCACTCCACTATGCGGTTCACGCCCAGGGCGAAAAATGCGCTGAATCCGAGCCGAAGCATGTGCTCAATCGCAAGTCGAAAGGAGTAAGAGAACGCAATAACAATGATGCCAATTCCCACGAGCCAAATGAGGTACGTGGCAAAAAACGAAACGAGCCAGGCGGGCAGGGCAAGCCCGTAGGTAAAAACGTAGGCAGTAAGCGTGAGATCAAACAGCACCATACAACGCTATATGAGTGAACGAGAAGTCATCTGCTCTGGAATCGGCAGTCCGAGAAGCGTGAGGAGCGTGGGCGCAACATCCGAGAGCACGCCGGATACGGCGAGCGCATCGAGCGTGAACGTATCGGGCTTGGGGCTTGCGAGCTTGAACTGCTCCCCCACAAGAACGGCCGGAACCGGACTTGAGCTGTGCTCTTTCATAATGTGCCCGTTCTCCCAGTTGACCATTTCTTCCGCATTGCCGTGATCCGCGGTTACAACCAGGATTCCGCGCCGTTTCTCAACGGCGCGCGAGAGCGCGGCAATGGATGCATCCACGTACGAGAGTCCGGCCACGGTCGCGCGGAGGTTGCCGGTGTGCCCCACCATGTCCGGATTCGCGAAATTAACCACATAGCAGTGGTGCCGTCCCGCCGCAAGATCCGCAGCCACCTGGCTTGTGATTTCCTGAATCGACATCTCGGGCTTTTCGGCGTAGGATACCGCGCCGAGCGAGGGTATGATGCTGTTCTCCTGCCCCGGAAACACAATATCTTTTCCGCCGTTGAAAAAGTAGGTTACGTGGGCGTATTTTTCGGTCTCCGCAATGTGAAGCTGGGTGAGGCCCGCCTCGCTCCACGCGCGCGCGAGGGGATATTCGACGAGTTCTTTGGGATACGCCACGTGTACCGGCGTATCCGGCTCATACTCCGTGAGCGTAACCGCGTGGAGGTTCGAAAGCGCCGTGCGGTCGAACTTCGTAAACGTGGGGAGCACAAACGCCCGGACAAGCTCGCGCGCGCGGTCCGGCCGATAGTTGAAAAAAATAATGCCGT
>CAZBWF010000013.1:13187-13886 GCA_964495675.1 uncultured Gammaproteobacteria bacterium | reverse complement strand
ACCCCCTCTAACTCCCCCTTGGCAGGGGGAGAACCAATATGCTAGACCAAATCAAAAAACTGAACGAGCGCATAGCGCAGTTGGAACGGGACGTGCAGTCCCCGGAGGTTGTTGCTGACCGGAACCGATTGGCTGCCGCCTCGCAGGAGTACGCAGAGCTCAAAGAGAAACAGGAAATCGGCACACGGTATGAATCCGTGCTCGCCGCGCTCACCGAAGCCGAGGCAACCAAAAACGAATCAGACGATGCGGAACTCGTGGCGCTTGCCAAAGAAGAAGTTGAGCGCCTCACGCGCGAGCGGGCCGCGCTGGAGCAAGAGCTGTCACGCGCCTTGGCGGCGCAGGACCCGAACGACCAAAAAAATATCATCGTGGAAATCCGCGCCGCGGCCGGCGGGGATGAGTCCGGCCTCTTTGCCGCGGAACTCTACCGCATGTACAGCCGGTTCGCCGAACGCAAGGGCTGGAAAACCACGCTCCTCTCGGCCAACCGCACGGACGTGGGCGGCTACAAGGAAGTGGTGTTTGAGATTAAAGGCCGCGGCGCGTACTCGTATTTGAAATACGAATCCGGCGTGCACCGCGTCCAGCGCGTGCCAGAAACCGAAAAAGCCGGCCGCGTGCACACCTCAACCGCCACCGTTGCCGTGCTGCCGGAAATGGAGGAATTGGACCTCTCGATTGACCCCAAAGACCTCA
>CAZBWF010000013.1:0-13177 GCA_964495675.1 uncultured Gammaproteobacteria bacterium | reverse complement strand
ACCTGCCCACGGGCATTACGGTTTCGTGCCAGGACGAAAAGTCCCAGCAGCAGAACCGCGAGAAAGCCATGCTCGTGATGCGCTCACGGGTTGCGGCCCATTACGAAGCGGAGCGCGCGCAAAAAGAGCGGGACGCGCGCTCAAGCCAAATCGGCACCGGGGACCGGAGCGAGAAAATCCGCACCTACAACTTTCCGCAGGACCGGATTACGGACCACCGCATCAAGCAGAACTGGCACGGGATAGCTACTATCATGGATGGCGCGATTGATGAAATTGTTGACACGTTGCGTGAAGAGGACGTGAAGAGGAAATTAGCTTCAAAATAACCAATAACCAATTTCCAATAACCAGTAAAGCTCCAAATTCCAAGTTCCAATAAGAATACGAGCCCTTGGAAATTGTTTATTGGAAATTTACTGGAATTTGGAAATTGGACTTTGGAATTTTTGCATGTCCACCATAAAAGAATTACTTCACGTTTCATCGGATACTCTCAAGCACCTCGAAACCCCGCTCCTCGACAGCGAGGTTCTTTTGTCATATGTGCTCAAAAAGCCGCGCGAATTTTTGCATGCGCACCCGGAGCAAGCGATTGATGAATCATCGGCAGCCGAATTTTTGAACCTCACCGAACGACGCGCTCGTCATGAGCCCGTGGCGTATCTAGTGAAGCGGAAAGAATTCTACGGCCGGAATTTTTACGTTGACGAGCGCGTGCACATCCCCCGGCCCGCGACCGAAGACATGGTACGCGTGGCGCTCGATTCTGTTCCGCGGGATTTCAGCGGGACCATTGCGGATATCGGCACCGGCTCCGGCTGTATTGCCACCACCCTCGCACTGGAACTCCCGAACGCGCATGTCATCGCAATGGATATTTCCAAAGATGCCTTAGCTGTCGCCCACTATAATGCAGAAACACACGGCCTCTGCAGACAGTCGGCCAGTCCCCCGACCGCGAATGAGGGGCAGGGATTCCCTTTGAGCGGGAGGGGTACTGGCCGACCGAAAATCGACACACGCCTAACATTGTATACAGGCGACCTGCTCGACCCCATCACCGAACCCGTTGACATCATCGTGAGCAACCCGCCGTATGGCTGGGGTGACGGATGGAGCCACGACAAAGAAGTTTTCTTTCAGCCGAAAGAATCCTACGAGAGTGGCGCGGACGGACTCGCGCACATAAGAGAACTCATAAAAAACATTCCGGAAAAACTTGCTCCGGGCGGGCAGGTGTTCATTGAATTTGACCCGCGCCAAAGCGAAGCAATCCAAAAACTGGCAGGCGCGCCAGACCGCCAACACGAAATTATCAAAGACGCGGCCGGATGGAACCGGATCCTGCGCTTGTATTAGTTGTAGCTGACTGCGCGCTCCCCAGGGACGATTTCGACCCACGTGGAGCCGGGCGCGAGCGGAATCACATCCCCATCCTCATCCAGCCATTTGGTGGGGGCGTTGGCATCCTCCTTTTTCCACCTCCCGCGAATACGTGTGCCATTCCGGAAGACGAGCGCCTCCCCTTCTCCCGTAACTTGGATAATCACGCGCTCGTACCCGCTCGGGTAGAATCCTTCTGCCGGAACGCGCTGGACAATCACGTTCGCCGGCGCAATAACGGCACCAGCTCCGGCATCCAAGTGTTCCCTGCCGCCCAAGCGCCGAGGGTACGTTTTTGATTCGCTAGTGTAGGCGTAGGAAACGTCAAAGGTCTCGCCTTCTGAAAAATCAACTGAAATGCTTGTTGCCGGCTCTCCATCATCTTCGTCAAAATCTTCGGACCACTCCCACAGCAATTTTTCCGCCGGAAGCTCGCGCAATGCAAAATCCGAAAGCGCGAGCGCAACGAGCCCGCCCGAGGTAAACAGGTTGTGCGGCCGCGGTATGCCGTTGTCGCGCCAAAAGTAGATTGGTCCTAAGCCGGAAATCTCGTTTAGGTCCGTGACATCGGTTTTGGGAATGAGTTCCAGCCCCTCCGGGCTCCCGCCCGCGTGCAGATAGAACGCGCTCCAGCCCGCGGCAACCTCCACAAAATAGGGCCGTGCGCTCCTCACCGGGCCGATGCGCTCCGAAGCGGGCGCTCCGGCAAAGAGCAAGGCAAAACGTGTTGCCCCGCCTTCGGCGAGCGTTTCATACACCACGAGCGCGTCCGAAAGTCCGCTCTGAAAATCCCTGGATTCAGGCGCGTTGTCCATCATCACCATCACTGGGTAGTGTTCTCCGGATGTGAAAACCGCTTCGGCGCCGCTCTTGCCAGACCCAGCAATGCCCAAACCCGCGCCCGGAATGCCGCCAAAGAGCTTGAGACCCGCAAACCACATGAGGCCCGCCACCAATAAAAAAACGCCGAGGCCGGCTTCTTTCCGTTTTCGGCGATTAAAATTTTTTTGTTTCATACTGCTATGAACACGTCACCCTGAACTTGTTTCAGGGTCTGTTCTTGGAATTTTATGAGAAGCCAATCAATACAGATGCTGAAACAAGGCCTGCCCTGACGGATGTCACGGGTTCAGCATGACGGTTACTGGCAATGACAGCTACTTTTTCTCGTTTGATTTCTTTTCTACTTTCACTTCTTTCTTTTCACCTTCGGCGCTTGCCTCGCCCGCTTCCGCCGCTTCCTCCTCCTTCTTCTTGCCCGTCACCTCAATAGCCGAAAGGTCCACCGGCGTGGTGGGCGCGGAGAGCGCTGCCAGCTCCTCTTCGGTCATAGGCGCCTCGACGTTGGCCACAATTGCATCAGCCGCGAGCCGGGTTGAAATGCCCTTGGGCAGATTGAGGTCCTTGACGCGGATGGCGTCATCAAACGTTTTGAGGACGGAAATATCCACCTCGATGTGGTGCACCAAATCAGCCGGCAGACACGCAACCGGAAGCTCGTCAATGACTTTCACGAGCGTGCCGCCCAAATCCTTTACCGCGGACGCGGTGCCCGCAAACACGAGCGGAATATCCGTGTGCAGTTCCTTGTCCATCCGCACTTGGTACAAATCAATGTGCCGCGCGCGGTCCGTGACCGGGTCGCGGTCCACCTCGTAGAGAATCGCTTTGACGGGTTGTTCTCCTTCCAGCTCGACATCAAACAAATTCGAGCCCTCGCCCCCGCGCTCGAGCGTGCGCACGTCGTTCTCTGAAAACAAAACGCTCCGGCTTTCGATGCTGTCGCCGTAAATAATTCCCGGGATTGAGCCAGCCGAGCGCAAAGCGCGGGCCGCGGCGGTTCCGCGGACATGGCGCTTCTTGAGTTTGAGGGTGGTAACCATCTACGTTAAAAATTGGATAATACTGCCGGACCGGAGCAGTTCATACGCTTCGATAACATCGTCTTCGTTGACTGATTCCTCGTTTTTGAACCGCAGGACATCCTGCGAGGTGAGATCCGTAATAAGCCCCACGGAGCTGATGCCAATGCCGCCGGTGATGACCACCGCCACAATGGAACTCCGGCACCTGCGGCACTCAATGTGGATGAGGTGCGCCCCGTCTTTCTGCTCCAAGACCTTTGCCTCGCTTGGGTTATAGTGCGCGTTGCACAGTGGACAATAGGAAATCAGCCGCAGATTGTCAAGAGGCGAGGAGGAGGGGCGATCGTTTTTTGATGCCGGCGTCTGCATGCGGTTGGCAGTCAAATATCTGTATACAGTATACCCCGAAAAAGGCGGTCGGTCAATCACCTGCGAACATTCTGCACGAGCCCAATGGCAAAATACGACACGAGGAGCGAGCTGCCTCCGTAGGAAACAAACGGGAGCGGGATGCCAGTCACGGGCAGGAGGCCCATGTTCATGCCGATGTTGATGACGGCCTGCGCCAAGAACATGGTAAAGATGCCCAAGAGGAGAAAGTTGGAAAACAAATCCCGCCCGCCCCTGATGGCGAGGTAGAGCCGCCAGAACAGCACCGCATATGCGGCCAGGAGCGCTACGGAGCCGACAAACCCCAGCTCTTCAGCCAGCGAAGCAAAAATGAAATCCGTTTCCTGCTCCGGCAAAAAATTGAGCTGGCTCTGGGGCCCCAGCCCCAAGCCCCGGCCAAGGAGCCCGCCCGAGCCAATGGCCACGATGGACTGGCGGACATTGTACCCCGCGCCCAGAGGATCAAGCCCGGGGTTGGCAAACGAGAGGATGCGCTGTTTTTGGTAATCCGCGAGCACCCCGAACCACACCCCGGCCGCGAGGAGTACGGCGGCTGACATCACCACCACAAGTCGGGTCCTGTCGAGCCCCGTAAAAAGCACCATCACGGCGCCGACCATGACCATGATGAATGCGGAACCAAAATCCGGCTGGAGGAGGATGAGCCCCGAGGGCAGGCCAACAACCACCGCGGTGAGGATGAGGTGCCGGAGGTTTCCGAGGTCAAAGTTGAGCTTTTCGAGCGTGGTTGCCAAAAACAGGATTACCGCGATTTTTGCAAACTCCGCAACCTGGAACCCGAACGAGCCAAAGTAAATCCAGCCGCGCGTTCCGCGCGTTGCCTCGCCGAAAAAGAGGAGCCCCAAAAGGAGGAGTACCGTGATTCCGTAGAACACGGCCGAGGCGTTCCGCCAAAAGTGGCGGTCCAGCGCCTGGACCGAGAATGCGGCAACAAGGCCCACGCCCAAAAAAGCGATTTGTCGGACAAAAAGGTTATCCTCAGGCCAGCTCAAGCTCCAAATGAGCAGGATGCCGAACGTGGTGAGCGTAAGGGAGGCGCCAAGGAGCCACCAGTCGAACTGGCGGAGTACTGGCCGGAAAGAAATACGCATACTACAATCCTACCTGGTTCCCTTCAGGCAGGCGGCGGGTTGCCGTATCATAGAGGTTCACAACTGGGTACACGTCAACCGAAAGGCCGCTGCCTAAACCAACAAGCCAGCGGTATGCAAGTTCTTTTTCCGCGCCGCTTTCGAACTCATCAACACTGTTTACCCCCAGGGCAATGGGCTCGCCCAAGCGCGAGAGCACCACCAGAAACTCCGCATCGAGAATATCGTAGCGCGAGCCGTTCCGGACGCTATACTCGGCCGAGGTCGCGTCCCCGAATGAGTCGGCCCGCGCTCCGGATACTACAATGCCAGAGGCGGTGTCAACAATCGCGGCAAGCTCCTCCTGGCCCCTGATTCGGCGCCATACGATGGCCGTGACCTCTGCTTCGACATTGGCCGGAAGCCCGTTTATTGTCGCGCCGCGCGTTACTGCGGGGCGCGCCTGGCCCGGCAATAAAAACGTGGATTGCGAAACCGTGGAGCCGCCGGGCCACGCAAACGAGTATTCAAGCTCCACGTACCAATTCGGGTTAGGATTTTCGAGGAACACGGCAAAATCCGCGGTGTTCTCCTGCGCTCCGGCCATCACCGCAACTTTGGTTATGCGCACTGCCTGCGGCGCGCGCGCGTTCCTAAGCGCTTCCGCATCAACCAGAGGGCGCACAAGAGCGCGAAGCACGGCCTGGTGCGCTTGCCGGCCCTGCATGTACGCATACGTGCGGTACAGCAAGTTAAACCACACCAGCGCGACAATCGCGAGCAATGCGGAAACGAGTATGCGGTACAACCGCTCCTTGTGGGCGGCGTACCAGTAACCGTATTTGAGATATTTCCCTACTTTGGGATCTTGGTATTCTTGGAAAACCATGAGTGAATTCTACCATATTTTCCAAAAATTCCCCATATGCTATACTGCATACACCATGTTTCCGGCAATTGAAACATCCCAAGACGTGCTGTTCTACGCGCTTGCTGCTGCCGCGATTGGCATTGCGTTCTTCTTGTGCTGGTCGCTCTATTACCTGGTGATGACGCTCCGCGACACGCGCATGATGACGCACGACATCCGCAAGCGGCTTGCCGCATTCTGGGAGGTGGTGGAGCTTGTGCGCGAAAAATTGCAGTTGGGCGGAGCCGTGATGAAGCTTGCGGCCACCGGCATTCGCGAATTGGCCGAGTACGTGCGCCAGTACACCGAGGGAGAAAAGCCGAAGCGTTCGAAAAAAAAGGGGGAGAAGTAAAAACGAATTCCACAAGGAGGGCCATACGGCGCTATCGCACCTGTGCGCTCTTCTTAAAAATCCAGCGCTCCATCTTTTTTTTGAAAAACCAGAGTCCGAACACCGCAACAAACGCGGCTCCGTAGAGCACCAACATCCACGTGCTCCGCGCCGAAAGCCCGGCGCCCAAGAGCGCGCTCCCGAAACTGCCGCCGATGTGGCCGATGAGCGCGGCAATTTGGAAGTGTTTCCGTTTCATATCCGAGAGCCCGGCAATGTACGAGAGCTCGTCATCCGGAAACAGGGGCATAAAATAAAACAAGGCGAGCGCAACTGGCCCGCCCTTTTTGCAGAAATCGTCGTACCGCTTCATGGTTTCCTCGCCCACCAGTTTCAAAACAAGCGGCCTGCCGAACGTGCGCGAGAGGTAGAACGCAATGGTGTGGCCGATGACGCGGCCAACCCAGTTTAAAAGCAGTCCTCCCCAGAGGCCAAAAATGTAGCCGCCTGCCGTGCCCACAGCCCAGTGGCTGATGGGCGTGACCACCACCTGCAGAATCTGCAAACCGATGAACACGAGCCATGCCCACGCCCCATAGGAGAGCACGATTGCCTTAATTTCCTCGGCGCTCCCCAGAATGCCAAGGGGCCGAAAATTCGCGTACAACAAAAACGCCGCAACAGGTGCAATGCCGATGAGGAACAGAATGATGCGGGTGCGGCGGGTCATGAAAATAGTGTAGCACAAAATCTGCCCGCCGATTCGGCGGGCAGATTTTTGAGAATCTTACGCGCGGGAAACCTTGGTCGCGGCCGGGCCCTTGGGGCCGTCCACGACTTCAAAGGTAACCGCATCGCCAACCTTGAGCTCGTCGTACGTAACGCCGACCAGCTCGCTGTTGTGGAAAAACAGATCCTTGGATTCGCCTTCGCGGGCAATAAATCCAAAACCCTTTTCCGTCAACGTTTTAATGGTTCCGTTCATGTAATTAAGGTTATGCTTGCTAAATACTCTTGAAACTCGACCGGGTCTCTTTGTGTACTTAAATGTATAACATACTGATGAAATTATAGCAAACTCCCCTCTTTGCCACGGGCTCTGGTAGCGTGGTATTGTAGGGGTATGCCGTTTGCCCACCTGCACAATCACTCCCACTACTCCCTCCTCGACGGCCTCCCGAAAATAGAGGACATGGTTCAGCGCGCCAAGGAATTGGGGCTCTCGGCTTTGGCGCTCACGGACCACGGGGTGCTGTACGGAGCCATTGAGTTTTATAAGGAAGCAAAGGCGGCCGGCATCAAGCCCATCATCGGCATGGAAGGGTATCTCGCGCCCGGGAGCAGACACGAAAAAAAGGGCGGCGAAAAACCGTTCCACCAAATTCTCTACGCAAGGGATTTGCAGGGATACAAAAATTTGATGAAGCTCTCAAGCCGGGCGCATCTGGAGGGCTTCTATTACAAACCACGGTTCGACAAAGCGTTGCTCGAAGAATACGCGGAAGGATTGATTGGCACCTCCAGTTGTTTGCAGGGAGAGATTCCGCAGATGATTCTCGCGGGCACTGTTTCTAAAGCTATTGAGATGGTCCGCGAGTACCAGCGGATTTTTGGGCCGGAAAATTTTTATTTGGAAGTCCAGCCCCACCCCGAAATTCCGGAGCAGGTGCGCGTGAACAAGGTGGTTCTGGAGATTGCGAAAGAGTACAAGATTCCAACCATTGCCACCAACGATTCGCACTACCTCAAAAAGACGGATGCCGAGGCGCAGGATATTTTGATGTGCGTGCAGACCGGCAAGACCGTGCAGGATTCAGACCGGCTCAACATGACCAGTGTTGACCTCTCCATGAAAACCGAGGAGGAAATGCGCTCCGCGTTTCCGGAAAATCCGGAGGTGATTGAGGAGACCGGCAAGCTCGCGGAGCGGTGCGAGGTAAAACTCGAGCTCGGGAAATTCCATTTTCCGGTGTTCGAGCTTCCACAAGGCGTAACTGCGGACGACTATTTGGCCCAACTCGCGTACAAAGGGCTGGCAGAGAAGTGCGGCGAGCCCGCGCCTGCGGGCTATCGTGAGCGCGTGGAGTACGAACTCTCGGTGATTACAACCAAGCAGTACGCCACGTACTTTTTGATTTTTGCGGACTTTGCAAACTGGGCGCGCTCCCGCGGCATTATCGCGACGGTGCGCGGCTCTGCGGCCGGCTCGCTGGTTTCCTACGTGAGCGGCATCACCACGGTTGACCCCATGACCTACCATTTGCCGTTTGAGCGGTTTTTAAACCCCTACCGCCCCTCGGCGCCGGATATTGACATGGACTTTGCGGACAACCGCAGAGGCGAGGTGCTCCACTACGTGCGCGAAAAGTACGGCGAGGATAAGGTGGCGCAAATCTGCACGTTCGGCACCATGATGGCGCGGGGCGCGGTGCGGGATGTGGGCCGGGCGCTCGGGTACCCCTACTCGTTCTGCGACCGCATCTCCAAAATGATCCCGCAGGGCCGCCAGGGGTTTGCCATGACCATTAGGCGCGCCATCAACGAATCAACGGATTTGGCCGCAGTGTACCAGAACGAGCCCGAGGCGCGGCGGCTGTTGGGGGTTGCGGAGCACTTGGAAGGATGCGCCCGCCACCCCTCGGTGCACGCGGCCGGCGTGGTGATTGCGCCGACAGAACTCTCGGACTTTACCCCGTTGCAGAAAGAAACCGGCGGGGAGAACGTCATCACCCAGTACGACATGCACGCCGTGGAAGACGCGGGATTGGTGAAGATGGATTTCTTGGGCATCCGCAACCTCTCGATTTTGGGCAACGCGGTCAAGCTCGCCAAAATTACCAAGGGCGTGGATATCAAGCTCGACACGCTGCCCATGGATGACGCAAAAACTTTTGCGCTCTTGGCTGAAGGCCGCACCATGGGCATGTTCCAGCTCGGCGGCAGCGGCATGACGCGCTACCTCGTGGAGCTCAAACCATCCAAGATTACGGACATCATGGCCATGGTTGCCCTGTTTCGGCCCGGGCCCATGGAATCCATTCCCGCGTTCATCGAGCGCAAGCACAATCCCAAAAAAATCACGCACCTGGATGCGCGCCTTGCTCCCATCCTCAAGGATTCCTACGGCATCATCACCTATCAGGATGACGTGCTGTACATTGCCATTGAAATTGCGGGCTACAACTGGGAGGAAGCGGATAAGCTCCGCAAAGCCATGGGCAAAAAAATTCCCGAGGAAATGGCCGCGCAGAAAGACAAATTCGTGAACGGCTGCATCAACCACGGCGGGGTGGCGCCCGAAAAAGCCGAAAAGCTCTGGGGGCTCATTGAGCCGTTTGCGGCGTACGGATTCAACAAGGCGCACGCGGCATCCTACGGCATTGTGGCCTACCAGACCGCATATTTGAAAGCGCACTACCCGGCCGAATTCATGGCGGCCTTAATGAGCGCGGAATCGGATGCAATCGAAAAAGTCGCCGAGGCCGTGGAGGAATGCAAAGAAATGAGCATCACGGTCCTGCCGCCGGACGTCAACGAGAGCTTTGCGGACTTTACGGTGATCGACGACGCCACCATTAGGTTCGGGCTCTCGGCCATCAAAAACATCGGCAACCACATTGTGGAGGTGATTATTGCGGAACGGAAAAAGAACGGGCCGTTTTCCGACATCTCGAATTTTCTCAAGCGTGTTGCAGACCGCGACCTAAACCGCAAGTCCCTCGAATCGTTCATCAAATCCGGCGCGCTCGACTCGCTCGGCTCGCGCCACACGCTCTTTGCAGGCCTCGACATGCTCCTGGCCTACGCCAAAAACGAACACGAAGCGGCCGAGCGGAACCAATCCTCCTTGTTCAGCGAAGCAGGAAGCACAACCGCGCACGAACTGCGGCTCACCGAGGCGGCCGAGGATGCGGCAACAACGCTCGCGTGGGAAAAAGAACTCCTTGGGCTTTATGTCTCCGGCCATCCGCTCGATTCCTACCGCAAGCTCCTCGCAACATCGCCCCACTCCATCGCGACGCTCACAAGCGCTAACGCAGGGGTTGAGCTCTTTGCGCTCGTGAAAGAAACAAAAGAAATCACCACCAAGCGGGGCGAGCTGATGGCGTTTATCACACTCGAGGATCTCACCGGAACGGCCGAGGCCATTGCGTTCCCTAAACTCTACAGCGCCCGTAGGCCGCTCTTCGCCCAAAGCCAACTCCTCCGCATCTCCGGCAAAACCGAGGAGCGCAACGGAGCCATGCAAATTATCATCGAAGCCGCGGAGCTGCTCGACGAGAAGAGTGCCCGCCGAATCGGCGGGCCCCGCGAGCTCGGGCTCCTCGAAGTCCGGCTCGGCATTGGCACCTCGAGCGAAACCATTGCGCGTCTGCGTGAAATATTGTATAATGCACAAGGTACAACTCCGGTCATCATCCGCATCAACGGAAGCCGCAAAATCCGCCTGCCCGTGAAAGTGGATGCCACAAACGGGCTCACGGAAAAGCTCAAGGCGCTCGTGGGCGAACAGCATGTCTATGAACTTTCTCAAAACAACCCAAAAGCAGATTGAGAAAACCGCCAAAACGCTCACCAAGGCGATTAAGCTCAAGTCCTACCGCAAGCTCGCGGTAAACTTTTTGATTCTCACGGCCAACCTCCTCATCATCATCCTGTACTTTACGCTCTCCGAGGCGACCATTGCCATTGTGCCCGCGAAAGAGACGTTCACGCACGCCACGAACCTCGATCCGCTCGCGGTTTCAGGAGAACTCGTCACCGTAGACGTTTCCCACGAGCAGATGTTTCCGGTCACCGGGGGCCAGGAAGTGCTTGGGCAAGCGCGGGGTCAGCTGACCATTACCAATGCGGTCGGCAACCGCAACCAGACGTTCGTAGCCAACACGCGCTTTAAAAACGATGCGGGCGTTGAGGTGAAAATAGAGAAACAGGTGGCGCTCGCCCCGGGTGCGCGCACCACGGTTTCCGCGTACGCCTCAAAAGAGGGCAAAGAGGGCGAAGTCAGCACGGATGCGGGCCGGTTCCAGGTCGTGGCGCTCCCCTATTTGAAAGACCAGATTTACGCGGAAGTAACCACGCCGTTCACCGGCGGGGTCCGCACGGTCGCCGTGCTCACCCAAGAGATATATGACAGCGCACGGAACGAGGTGGAGCAAGCGCTGCGCGAAAGCGCGGCCAAGCAAATTTCCGACATCCCGGAAGGAAGCGCGCCAGCAGTAGCAATTACCACGCTTGAATCCTCGGCCAAGCCCAATGATACGGATGTCAGCCAGTTCACCCTAATCGCCAGGGGCACGGCCAGCGTGTTTAAGTACGATACGGCGCGGGCGCGGGAGATTGTGGCGCAAGAGCTCGTGAAGGCAATTCCGCCGGACAAGCTCTTTGTGTCCGTTGATGACGCGAGCTATGCGGCAACCATGAGCCCTGACGCAAAAACAATCAGCGCGTCCATGAGCGCTCAAATCCAACCCAAGCTTCCGGATACGGCCCTCTCGCAGGAAGAGATTGTGGGTATGAACCGCGAGGAGGTGCGCGAGTATTTTCAAAAAATCACGGGCATCAGCGACGTGGAAGTGCGCTTCTGGCCGTTCTGGGTCCGCTCGGTACCCAATCTCACTGACCATGTCAATATCGAGATAAAGATGTAAGTATGCCAGAGCAAATCAATATCCTTAAAGCCATTAAAACGATCGTTCAAGAAGAGGGCCGCTCAACCAGAGACGAGCTTAAGGCTGATATCGCGGAATTCAAAAATGAAATTTTAACCAACGTTGACCGTGTTATGAGAGAAGTGACGGCGGCACGACAAGAACAGACAGTCATAGGACATCGCATTAACAATCACGAAGAGCGGATTACCACGCTTGAACAGCGGGCTGTTTAACACAAGCCCGCCCCACCCATGGGAGCGGGCTTTTTTGATACAATGACCCATATGCCACACACACCCGAAGAACTCCGCCATTCGCTCGCCCATCTCCTGGCGGCGGCGGTGTTGGATTTATGGCCAGATACCAAACTCACCATTGGCCCGGCAATCGAAAACGGGTTCTATTACGATTTTGAATTCACGAAACCAATCACCGAGGAGGATGTGCCAAAAATAGAGAAAAAGATGCGGCAGATTGCCGCATCGTGGAAAAAATTCTCCGGTAAAAAGGTCCCCGAAAAAGAAGCGCGGGAACTCTTCAAACATAATCCCTACAAGTTGGAGCTGATTACCGAGATTGCCGAAAAGAAAGAACCCATCACGCTCTATACCTCCGGCGACTTTACTGACCTCTGCCGCGGCGGGCACGTCAAGAGTATGCAGGACGTTAATCTCGACGCGTTCACTCTGACGCACCTCGCCGGCGCCTACTGGCGCGGGGACGAAAAGAACCCCATGCTCACGCGCATCTACGGCATAGCGTTTGCCACCAAAAAGGAGCTGGACGGGCATCGTGTCATGATAGAAGAAGCAAAAAAACGCGACCACAAAATACTCGGCCCCAAGCTGGACCTTTTCCTCTTTTCTGACCTCGTGGGCCCGGGGCTCCCGCTCTGGACGCCCAAGGGCACGGTGCTGCGCGACGTGCTCGCTGATTTTGTTTGGCAGCTGCGCAGAGCGCGCGGCTACGAGCGCGTGGAAATCCCGCACATCACCAAAAAGGAGTTGTTCGAAAAAAGCGGGCACTGGGAAAAATTCAAAGACGGCCTCTTCCGCATTACGAGCCGCGAGAGCCATGAGTTCGCCGCCAAGCCCATGAATTGCCCGTTCCACACCCAAATTTACGCCCGGAAAAAACACTCCTACCGCGAGCTTCCGGTGCGCTACGCAAACACCACCATGTGCTACCGCGACGAGCAGACCGGCGAGCTTGCGGGACTTTCACGCCTCCGCGCGTTTACGCAGGACGATGCGCACGTATTCTGCCGCAGAGAGCAGATTGAGCAGGAATTCATGACCTGCTGGGATATTGTGGAAGAATTCTACGGCGCATTTAACCTGAAACTTGAGCCGCGGCTTTCTCTCTCAGATCCGAACAATATGGACGCGTACCTGGGCGACAGAAAGGACTGGAAGCACGCGGAAGACGCGTTGCGGAACATCGCCAAAAAGCGGAAAGCGCAGGCCCAAGAAGCAGTCGGCGAAGCCGCGTTCTACGGGCCAAAAATTGACTTTATGGCGCACGACTCCATCGGGCGCACCTGGCAGGTG
>CAZBWF010000012.1:7260-14327 GCA_964495675.1 uncultured Gammaproteobacteria bacterium | reverse complement strand
ACCATGCGCACGGGCCGGGCGCACCCCTCGCTCGTTTCCGGCGTGCTGGTGGAGGCGTACGGCGCAAAAACGCCCCTGCCGCATCTTGCCAACATTTCGGTTGGGGATGCGCGCATGATTGTGATTGAGCCGTGGGACAAATCGTTAATTAAAGCCATTGAAAAGGGCATTGTGGAAGCGCAATTGAACCTGGCGCCGACCGTGGACGGCACGCTCATTCGGCTCAATTTGCCGGAAATGACCGAGGAGGCCAGGAAAAATCTTGTCAAAAAACTCCACGAGCGGCTCGAAGAGGCGCGCATTAGCGTGCGCCAGGCGCGGGAAGATGACAAGCGTTCGATAGAATCCGGCTTCAAATCTGGTGTCATCACCGAGGATGACCGGTACGATTCAATCGAAAAGCTTGATAAAAAAACCAAAGATGCGATTGCGGAACTGGAAGCGTTGGCGGAGAAGAAAGAGAAGGAAATAATGACAGTATAATGCCCATCCTCACCATCCTCATTTTCCTTGGCATCATCGTATTCCTGGTCCTGGTCCACGAACTAGGGCATTTTGTTACGGCGCGGTGGCTTAAAATAGGGGTGCTGGAGTTCGGCATCGGGTTTCCGCCGCGGCTCCTCTCCATTGTCCGAAAGGGGATTCGGTACTCGCTGAACCTTATTCCCCTCGGCGGGTTTGTGAAGATAAAAGGCGAAGATGGAGAGAGCGCTGCCGAACCCGATAGTTTTGCGGGCCGTCCCCCGCGGCATCGGTTTCTTGTGCTGGTTGCCGGGGTTTCCATGAACGTGGTTGCCGGGTGGCTGATTCTCGTGGTACTCTTTGTGGCTGGAGCGCCGGTTGAAGTTACGGACGACATCAACCCCAACTATATTGTATCAAGCGAGGTGGTGGTCGCGGAGGTGCTCCCGGACTCGCCAGCCGAAGGCGCGGGCCTTGCTCCGGGGGACAAGCTCATAGAGGCAGATGGCCTGCCCGTGAAGAATGTTCAAAACTTTCAAGACCACGTTGCGGGAGCCGAAGGGCAAGAAACCATGGTCACGTATGAACGCGCAGGCGTTCGCGCCACCGTAACCCTTGTACCCCGCATTATGGAAGAAGCGCAAGCCGGACGCGCAATTATCGGCATTGCGCCCATAGAAACCGGCGTTGTCCGCTTCCCTGTGCACCGCGCGGTGTGGGAAGGCACCCGCGCGACTGGCGCGTATCTTGAGCGGATTGTCCGCGCGTTCGGCGATATTTTCGCAAACGTCTGGCGCGGGCGGGGAGTGGGGGAATCGCTCGGCGGCCCGGTCGCCATTGCCGTTGCAACGGGTGACGCCGTGGGATTGGGACTGCCGTATATCCTTATTTTTACGGCCATCCTCTCGTTTAACCTCGCCATCATCAACATTCTCCCGTTTCCGGCGCTTGATGGGGGCAGAATCATTTTCCTCCTCGCCGAAAAATTGCGGGGAAGACAAGCTCGGGCCGAGGTTGAGGCATGGTTCCATCAAGCCGGCTTTGCGCTCTTGATTCTTCTCATTCTTTTTATCACGTACCGCGACATCACCCGATTCGGCGGGCGCATTTGGAGCGCATTAGTCGGATAATCCGGCAAATCAACAAATCTACTACGAATCTACGAATGCTATGGAGGACAACAATTGTCATTGCGAGGAGGCGTACTCGCCGACGAAGCAATCCTAACGTCGCGCGGGATATGTCCAAGACCTATTACGTGTATATCGCAACAAACGACGGGCATTATATCCTCTATACCGGAGTGACGAATAATATTCATAGGAGAATCTTTGAACATAAACAAGGAATCGGAAGCAAGTTTACGGAAAAGTACGGCATCAACAAACTGGTGTACGTCGAAAAGTATCAAGACATAAACGAGGCAATAGGACGAGAAAAACAAATAAAAGCCGGTTCAAGAGATAAAAAGGTAGCATTAATCAATTCACTGAATCCTTATTGGAAGGATTTATCAACGACGTATTAATGGATATGCCCCGAAGCGACGTTAGGATTGCCGCGTCGCTTGCTGAATACAGCTCGCTCCTCGCAATGACACTATGAAACAATCCCTTCTCTTCAGCAAAACAGTCAAATCCGCTCCGGCGATCGCCGCGAGCGCGAACCACGACCTCCTTGTCCGCGGGGGGTTCATTGACCAGCTCGCGGCGGGCATCTACTCCTATTTGCCGCTCGGATTCAAGGTGCTCACCAACATCAGCCGCATTATCCGGGAGGAGATGGATGCTATCGGCGGGCAAGAAGTGTTTTTGCCCGCACTGCACCCGAAAGAGAACTGGGTAGAGACCGGCCGGTGGGAGACCATGGATATTCTTTTCAAAACCACCTCCCAAAACGGCTCCGAGTACGCCTTAGGCCCCACCCACGAAGAGGTGATTGTGCCGCTTGCCAAAAAGCACATTAATTCCTACCGCGATGTGCCCCGCGCGTGGTACCAAATCCAAACTAAGTTCCGGGATGAATTGCGGACCAAGGCGGGCCTGTTGCGCGGCCGGGAATTTTTAATGAAAGACATGTACAGTTTTCATGCGGATGCCGAGGATTTGCAGAAGTACTACGAAACCGTAAAAAAGGCGTACCACAAAGTTTTTTCACGGTGCGGACTTGCCGCGATTCTCACCGAGGCCTCGGGCGGCTCCTTTACCAAAAAATTCAGCCATGAGTTCCAAGTGGCGACGCCGCACGGGGAGGATACGATTTTCACGTGCGAGTGCGGGTTTGCGCAAAACAAGGAAATAGCAAAGGTAAAAAAAGAGGACGCGTGCCCTGATTGCGGAAAGAGCATACGAGAGGAAAAAACCATTGAGGTAGGGAACATTTTTGATTTGGGAACCAAATTCTCGGACGATTTTGAGCTAACCTATGCCGATGAGAAAGGAAAGCTTCAAAAAGTCGTCATTGGCTGTTACGGCATTGGCGTTTCGCGGCTTATGGGAGCCATTGTGGAGATCCATCATGACGAAAGGGGAATTATGTGGCCCAAAGAGGTTGCGCCGTATCAGTACCACCTGCTTTCGCTTTCAAGCGATCCGCAGGTTTTAAAAGAATCCCAAACCGTATACGAAAAATTGCAGAAAGCCGGGCACACGGTGCTCTGGGATGACCGCGAGGCCACGAACGGAGAAAAATTAGCGGAGAGCGACCTGGTTGGCATTCCGCACCGGCTGGTGGTGAGTCCCAAAACAGGCCAAAAAATCGAATACAAACACCGAGCGGAAGAGAAAACAAAATTGATTACGGTAACGGATGTCATTGCGAAGAGTCGCGCTACTGCGTGACGATGAGGCAATCTCGTGAATGCTGAAACGTCCGCAATACTATCACGGGATTGCCTCGGTCGCGGGTACGCTCCCTCGCAATGACAAGTAAAGAGTATGTTCGATCGGCTGCTTGGCAAGCTCTCAAAGGATATTGGCGTTGATTTGGGAACGTCGAATACGCTCTTTTACGTGCGCGAGCGGGGAATTGTCATCAACGAGCCCACGGTAACGGCGGTCAACACCCGCACGGACCAGCTCCTGGCCGTGGGGGGAGAAGCAAAAAAGATGCTCGGAAAAACCCCCTCGCACATTGAGGTAACCCGGCCCATTGTGGGCGGCGTGATTTCGGATTTTGAGGTGGCGGAAAAGCTCATTAAGCACTTCATTGAAAAAATCCACCGCGAATCGTTCACTATCACCCCCCGGCCGCGCACCATTGTCGCCATCCCCCTCGGCATCACGGAAGTGGAGCGCAAGGCCGTGCAGGACGCCATCATCGGCGCCGGCGCGCGGGAAGTGCGGCTCATCGAGGAGCCCGTTGCCACGGCCATCGGCGCGCGCGTCAATCTGCAGGATTCCTACGGCCGCCTGGTCGTTGAAATCGGCGGGGGCAAAACCTCCATAGCTGTCATTTCGCTTTCCGGCATCGTCACCTGGCAATCCATTAAAGCCGCGGGAGACGAATTTGACGCGAACATAAAAAATTACGTCCGCGAAACGTTTAACGTGACCATCGGGAGCAAAGCCGCGGAAGAAATTAAGATTAAAATCGGTTCCGTGTTCGCGGGCGGCGAGCCGCGGGAACTCAAAGTAAAGGGCCGCAACGTGCTCACGGGCTTGCCGAAAGAGTTTACGGTGAGCGACTCGCAGGTGCGCGAGGCCATACGGCGGCCGGTGCGGACCATTGTGGATGCCGTGCGGACCACGCTCGAGAACGCGCCAGCAGAGCTCTTGGGAGATATCCATGAGAGCGGGGTCCTGCTCTCGGGCGGCGGAGCTCTTCTCTCGGGGTTCGACAAGCTCATCCAAAAAGAACTGGAAATACCGGTGAACCTCGTGGACGACCCGCTCACCACGGTGGTCCGCGGCACCGGGATTCTTTTGGAAGACGAAAAACTGCTGAAAGAAGTTGAATCAATTGGAACGTTTGCGCTTGCGTAAGTATGGCCTCCCCACTCAAAAACAAAACATTCCTCATTCCGCTCTCCTTGGTTGCGCTCATCATCCTCTACCACACCACGCCGCTCCCGCGGCTCGTTGCCCCAATTCGGGAGCCGCTTGTTTCAGCCGGAGGAATTTTTTTCGGTGCCGGAACGAGAATGCGCGGGTTCACCGAGGGGCTCGTGCGCGGGGCAGGGCTCTCGCGCGAGCTTCGGACTGCGGAGCACAAGCTTGCGGCAAGCGAGGCCGAAGTCGCGCGCCTGCGGTACCTTGAGGAGGAAAATGCCGAACTCCGCGAACTCCTCGCTTTTGCCGAACGCGGCGGCGCGCCGGTGCTCGTTGCCCGCATCCTCTCGCGAAATGCGGAATTCGGCATCAACACCATAACGCTCGACCGCGGGTCAAGCGATGGGGTTGCCCCGGGCCTGCCGGTTATTGCTGATGAAGGCATACTCATCGGCAAAGTGCGCAGTGTTTCCGCCCGAAGCGCGGTGGTGCTCTTGACGACTGATCCGGAGAGCACGATTGCGGTTTCGTTCGCGGGACGGCCCGAAATTCAGGCCATCGCAACCGGGAATCTCGGCATCAGCTTGCGCATGGAACTGATACCGCAGGATGTTGCCATCGGCATCGGGGAGCTCGCCGTAAGTTCATCGCTCGAAAGCAGTACGCCATCCTCCCTCATTGTGGGGCGGGTTGCGGAAATCGAGTACCGCGAGGGCGAGCTGTTCCAAACCGCGCACCTCGAGCCGGTTCTGTCCGCCGCAAATCTGACGACTGCGGGGGTTATTCTGCCGCCGGAGTAGGGAGTATGTGGCTTTCCGTCATTATTTCCGCGCTTCTCACCACGTGGCTCGATTCGTTTTTTTTGCCTGCGCTTGATGCCAGCCACGCGCTCTCTACGTCCACGGTGGCACTCGTACTCTTTCTTGAACACCGCTCAAACCGCGCGAGTTTCGCGTTCGCCGCTGTTTCCGGGGTGCTCATGGACATGGCGAGTTCAGGCGCTCCGTTCGGTTTGCATCTGCTTATGAATGTGGGGTTGTTCGTCTTTGCGCGCGCGCTTATGCGCCAATTTTTTCCCGCCTCGAGCGCTTTTTCAATTATGGCGCTTGCGGCCGTGGTTTCAGAAATCGGAGTTGTGTTCGCAGCGCTCGCTGGCTATTTCGTCAACGCGCTGCGCGCAAGCGGCGGATTTCCGTTCTGGAGCGCCGTGCATCCGATTGCGCTCGCCACCACGCCGATGCTGGCGGCCGTGCTTGCCGGATGCTCCCTGTACGCGATTCGCGCTACTGCGGCTTTGGCGCGGCAGTGGCTCTTTGTGCGGAGGAGAACCTAGCATGGACCCCTTTGTCATCAAAATCGAGCGCGGCGATATCCGCGATTCCTCTATCCGGAGCGCCGGGGCGCTCGAGGTGGATGGGGATGTGGTGGTTGCTGACTCGTTTCGCAAGCACCCGCGCCACCACTGGGCCAAGTTCAGAAACTCAAGCATACTTTTGTATTTGTGCGTTCTGCTCTTGACCGCTTGATTTTCAAAATTGTACTACCTGCAGGTGGTGCGCGGGGCAGAATACTACGGCGCGGCCGAAGGCAACCGCACCCGGCCCTTCACCCTCCTTCCGCCCCGCGGAGTCATTTTTGATGCCAAGGGCCGCCGCCTCGCCTATAATGTTCCGGATTTTGGACTCTACGTCACTCCGGCGGATTTACCCAAAGCGCAGGAGGATGAGGATGCGCAGTTTATTGAAATTGGGGAGATTACTGGCCGGGACCCCTATGACCTCGTTAAAACGTTTGCCCGCATTCCGCGCGCATCAACCGCCGCATTTGAAATAATGCGCGGGCTCACCCAAGAGCAGGCAGTGCGCCTGGAGAGCGGCATGCGCCGGTGGCAGGGGATAACGCTCGCTCCCATCGAAGAGCGCGCGTATACGGTTACCGAGGAGGCCAGCCATGCGCTGGGGTACACCGGACCTATTTCGGAGGAGGAGTATGAAACGCTCTCAAAAGAGGGATATGCCCTGCCGGAACGCACCGGAAAAGCGGGACTTGAAAAAACATACCAACACCAGCTCCGGGGAACTCCGGGCGTGCGCTACATTGAGGTGGATTCAAGGGGGCGGGAAGTGGAGCTCTTGGGCGAGACCGCGCCTTCACCCGGAGATAACTTGTACACGCATCTGGATTTGGAACTCCAACGCGTGGCGTATGAAGCGCTCGCGGCGGCAATCACAGATTTCAAATCGCCCGGCGGTTCGGTTGTCGTTTTGGATCCTCGAAACGGGGCTGTCCGCGCATTCGTAAGCTATCCGGGGTACGACAATCAGGCCTTTAGTCGCGGCATTGATGCGGGAGCGTATCGAACGCTCATCGAAGATTCTCGAAATCCGCTGTTGAACCGCGCCATGCAGGGCGAGTACCCTTCCGGCTCCACGTTCAAAATGGTCGTTGCCGCGGCAGGCATTGAGGAGGGGGTAGTGACGCGGGGAACAACGGTTCTTTCAAGCGGCGGCTTATGGGTGAACGGCTACTCATACCCGGACTGGAAGTACGGCGGCCACGGGCAAACCAATATTATCAAAGCGCTCGCCGAATCCGTAAACACCTACTTCTACATTC
>CAZBWF010000012.1:0-7250 GCA_964495675.1 uncultured Gammaproteobacteria bacterium | reverse complement strand
CGCGTGCTAATAGGTCCTGGGCTCCACGGCCCCAGATCGGGGGGACCACGACCACGTGAAACCAACCAACATCGAGGCGATCACCTATTCCGTAATCCCCGACTACCGCTTGGGGGGCGGGGGGCGGGAGGGCGACGATGGTTTGGGCGTTGAGCGGATTGTGGAGTACGGCAAGCGATTCGGCTTGAGCGCGTCAACAGGCATTGATCTCCCCAGCGAGCGGCCCGGATTCCTGCCGAGCAAAGAATGGAAGCTCGAGACCAAAGGAGAACGCTGGTATCTGGGCGATACGTACCACCTTGCCATCGGTCAGGGAGACATTTTAGCAACGCCCCTTCAAATTGCCTCTGTCACTGCCGCAATAGCGAATCGCGGCACGCTCTACTCCCCGCGGCTTGCGAAAGAATTCGCGCGTCCGGACGGCGCCATTCGGACTATTGAGCCGGTTGTGCTCAAAGAGCGCGTGGCTTCGAGCGCGGCTATCGACACGGTGCGCGACGGCTTGCGCGCGGCTGTTACCTCCGGAAGCGCGCTCTCGCTCTCCACGGTGCCGGTGCCGCTTGCTGGCAAAACCGGCACGGCGCAGTATTCGCAAGAGGGAAAGCCGCACGCGTGGTTTACGGGCTTTGGGCCGTTCGACAATCCCGAACTCGTGGTGACCGTGCTTGTGGAGCAAGGCGAGGAGTCGTCTCGCGCCGCAACGCCTGTGGCAAAAAAGATATTTGAGTGGTATTTTAGGGGTTGACATATATTTTCATTCCAGTATGATGTCTACTGATATGCAAAAAACCAACTACGTGACTGGCATCGGCTACCGAAAACTTGCGGAGGAGCTGGAGCACCTCAAAAAGGTGCGCCGTCCGGAAATTGCGGCTCGCATCAAAGAGGCAAAAGAGCAGGGCGATCTTTCGGAAAATGCGGAATATGCAGACGCGCGGGAAGAGCAGTCATTCACCGAAGGGCGAATTTTGGAGCTTGAGGATTTGCTCAAAAACGCGGAGGTCATCGACAATAAGAACACCAACCCCGAGACCGTGGAGATAGGGGACACCATTATGGCGAGCCGCGGCGGAGAGGAGCGCGAGTATACCATTGTGGGGGGGAGCGAAGCAGACCCGGCAAACGGAAAAATCTCCAATGAATCACCCTTGGGCCAGGCATTTCTGGGCAGAAAGGTAAAGGAAGCCGTCACAGTAAAAACGCCGAAAGGCGAGGTAGAGTACACGATTGTGAAACTCAAGACATAAAGGGGGCGCATTGCGCGGGTGTTTGTTTTTGGCTATACTGTATTCATTCTATGGCCAAAAAAGAACACGCAACCGACGAATACGCGGTTCGGCTTGCAACCCTCAAAGCCCTCCTCAAAAAGGGCATCAATCCCTATCCCTCGTCCGCTTTGCGCACGCACACGCTCTCCGAACTCAAGCAGGGCGCAAAAAAGGCAACGGTCGTGGGCAGGGTAAAAACCATCCGCAGCCACGGCGGCTCCACGTTCGCGCATATTGAGGACGGCACAGCCGCGTTTCAAATCTACTGCAAGCAGGACAAGCTCCCTGAGGACTCGTACCGATTGTTCACGGAATCCGTGGGTTTGGGGGATTTTATCCAGGTTTCGGGCACGCTTTTTACCACCAAGCGCGGCGAAGACACGGTGCTGGTTTCTGATTGGAAATTTTTGGCAAAGGCGCTCCGCCCCCTGCCCGAAAAGTGGCACGGATTGCAGGATGTTGAAGCGCGGTTCCGCAAGCGGTACCTGGACCTCATCATGAACAAAGAGAGCGTCCGCCGGATGCGGGAGCGCTCGGCCATTATCGAGAGCATCCGCGACACCATGAAGAAGAACGGTTTTCTGGAAGTGGAAACCCCCACGCTTCAGCCCGTGTACGGCGGGGGGTTCGCGCGTCCTTTTGTAACGCACCACAACACGCTCGATGCGGATTTTTATTTGCGCATTTCAGATGAAATGTACCTCAAGCGGCTCCTCGTGGGCGGAATCGAGCGTGTGTATGAAATAACCAAGGTGTTCAGGAACGAGGGCATGGACCGCGACCACAACCCGGAGTTCACCATGTTCGAAGCGCAGGCGGCGTACCAGGACTATCGATGGGGCATGGACATTTTTGAGGAAATTTTTTCCAATGCCGCAACATCCGTCCTCCGCACAACCAAAATAACGCACGGCCGCCTTACGGTGGATGTGAAGCGGCCGTGGAAGCGCATGACGGTTCTTGAGTCCCTCGAAAAGGTGGCGGGCCTTAAGGCCTCATCGTGGAAAACCGCGGCGGGAGCGGCAAAAGACCTACAGGCGCATGTGAAAGACAAAGCAAAAATCGGGGAACTCAAGAAGCTCAAAACCGTAGGAGCGCTCATGGGCTTCGCCTTTGAGGAGCTCGTGGAGGAAAAGCTGATTCAGCCGACCATAACCTACGACTACCCGGTGGAGGTTTCGCCTTTGGCGAAAAAAAGCTCTGACCCTCGTTTTACGGAACGGTTCGAGGCCTTTGCGCTTGGGAGCGAACTCGGCAACAACTATTCGGAACTCAACGACCCCGTGGATTTGAAACAGCGTTTTGTGGAAGAAAAGAAAAAGGCGGAGTCCGGGTTCGAGGAAGCGCATCAAACGGACTTGGATTACCTGGAAGCCATTGAGCACGGCATGCCGCCGGCCTGCGGCTTGGGCATCGGCATAGACCGCATGGTAATGCTGTTGACCGGCGCCGAGAATATCCGCGAAGTCATTTTGTTTCCGACGCTAAGACCGAAAGATAAAGAAAAACAGTAATTTCTGTCATTGCGAGGAGTCCCGTACTCGGGACGACGCGGCAATCCTAACAGCGCACCGAGGCGCGTTTTTGCAGTAACACGCCACAACGCGACGTTAGGATTGCCACGGTCGGGAGTACCCTCCCTCGCAATGACATACGCCTTATGCTCGACATAAACTACATCCGAGAACACCCGGACAACGTGAAAGCCAATAATCGCATTAGAAAATGCGCTGTTGATGTTGATGCGATTCTCTCGCTGGATGAAAAGCGCCGTTCACTCATCACGAAGGTTGATGCCAAGCGCGCAGAGTTAAAACAAGGGAGCAAGTCCAAGCCCTCGCCGGACGATATCAAGAAGCTCAAAAAACTCGGAGAGGAAATCAAAGCGCTCGAGGAGAAGCTCGCGCCCGCCGAAGAGGAATTGAACGAGCTTCTCATGCAACTCCCAAACCTTACGCACGAGAGCGTGCCTGTGGGGAAAGATGAAAACGGAAACGTTGAGATAAAAACGTGGGGCAAAAAGCCGGATTTTGCATTTGAGCCAAAACCGCACGAGGAGTTGGGTGCAGACCTCGATGTGATTGACACGGAACGGGGAGCCAAGGTTTCTGGTTCGCGATTTTGGTATCTGAAAGGTGACTTGGTGATGTTGGAATTCGCGCTCGTGCAGTATGCGGCAAATTTTATGCGCGAAAAGGGATTTGTGCCCATCCTGCCGCCCATGCTCGTGCGGGAACGGGCCATGTTTGGCACCGGCTTTTTTCCGGCGGAAAAGAACGAAATGTATAAACTCACGGATGAGGAAGGCGGGGATTTGTACCTTATCGGCACCGCAGAGGTCCCGCTGGCCTCATACCACGCGGATGAAGTGATTGACCTTGCCGAAAAACCCCTCAAGTATTTCGGTTTTTCCTCGTGCTTCCGAAGGGAAGCCGGAACCTATGGAAAAGACATGAAAGGCATCATCCGCGGCCACCAGTTTGATAAGGTGGAAATGTTCGTGTTTGCGCGCGAGGAGGATTCCTGGAGCGTGCACGAGGAAATGCTCGCCATTGGCGAAGCGTTTTGGCAGTCCCTCGGCATTCCTTACCGCGTGCTCAACATGTGCTCCGGCGACATCGGCGCGCCGAACGCCAAAAAGTACGATATCGAGGGATGGCTTCCGGGCCAGAATGCCTACCGCGAGCTCGCTTCCTGCAGTAATGACACGGATTTCCAGGCACGGCGCTTGAACATCAAGTACAAAACCAAGGACGGGACCTCAAAATTCGTCCATACGCTGAATAACACGGTCTGCGCCCTTGGCCGCACTATGATTGCGATTATGGAAAACTATCAAGAGGAGGATGGGTCCATTGAGATTCCAAAAGCCCTGCGGGATTCTATGGGAGGCCAAAAGAAAATTGCGCATGCCGCACACGTGGGTTGAAATTTCAGAATCAGCGCTCCTGCATAACATCAAGCAGTTTAAGCAATCTCTTGAAAAAGATGTTAAGCTCATTGCCGCGGTCAAGGCAAACGCGTATGGCCACGGATTGGTTGCGGTAAGCGAGGCCATTCAGAATGAGGTGGATTGCCTCGCGGTCATTAATCTTGCCGAAGCGCGGATAGTGCGGGAGGCCGGCATCCATGCCCCCATTCTGGTGATGGGCTATATTGATGAGTCGAGAGAAGCCGTTGCCTGGGCCATCACCGAGCGCGTGGAGATTGCGGTGAACAGCAAAACCCATGCCGAGCGGCTCTCGGAGCTTGCGGAAAAGCACGGAGCAGGCCAGCCCTTGCGCGTGCACGTAAAAATTGATACGGGCATGGGCAGGATGGGGATTCTGCACGCCAATGCGCTTGAGTACATTCCCAAAATCGCGGCTTTGCCCGGACTGTATATCCGCGGCATTATGAGCCACTTTGCGGACGTGACGGGGCACCGCGAGCATGCAGAACGCCAGCTCGAGCGGTTTATTAGAATAAAAAAAGAGCTCGCCGCCAAAAAAATAGAGCCCGCGCTCTGGCACATCGCCAAAACCGAGGCCATAGTTGATTACCCGGAATCCCAGCTCTCTGCCGTGCGCTTGGGCATCGGCCTCTATGGCATCTGGCCCTCTCTCAAGCCCGTGCTCACGTGGAAAACGAGCATCCTGCAGGTAAAGGACTACCCGAAAGGGGAGTACGTGGGCTATGGATGCACGCATCAAACTCGTCGTCAAACCCGGATAGCCATTCTTCCGGTGGGATACTACGAGGGCTATGACAGGGGACTTTCCAATAAAGGCATTGTCCTCATCCGAGGCAAGCGATGTCCGATTATCGGAAGAATCTGCATGAATATGTGCATGGTTGATGTTACGGATAGTGAAGGCGTGCGCCGTGGCGACGAAGCCGTGCTCATTGGAGCGCAGGGTGACGAGGAGATTGGCGCACATGAAATGGCCGAATGGCTTGGCACGATTCCCTACGAAGTGGTGACCAGAATTAATCCGCTGATTGAAAGGGTGTTAGTAAAATAAAAATTCTAATTCATGACAAACAGAGCTAATAAAAAAATCAGAGTTGCCGTCCTCTTCGGCGGCCGTTCAGGCGAACATGAGGTTTCGCTGGTTTCGGCGAGCTCTGTGATTGAGCGCCTGAATCCGGAAAAATACGAGGTCATCCCTATTGGCATTACAAAAGAAGGCAGATGGATTGCGGGACCTGACTCCATGAAGCTTTTGAAATCCGGGAAAGCGCCGAGCGAGAGCAACGCCATTATAGCTCCGGAACCCACAGAAATCATGCAGGCCGAAAGCGCCAAGCAGGGGATAGACGTGGTGTTTCCGGTCCTCCACGGCCCCTACGGCGAAGACGGCGCGGTACAGGGCTTTTTGGAGCTTACGGGCCTGCCCTATGTGGGCTGTGGGGTGCTTGGCTCGGCTGTGTGCATGGACAAGGTGATGCAAAAAAAGGTGCTCGCATCCGAAGGGTTTGCGCAGACGCCGTATGAATGGTTTTGGATGTCCGAATGGAAGGGAAACCGCGGCATGATTATTGAACGCATCGAAAAAAACCTCGCCTACCCCGTGTTCGTCAAACCCGCAAACCTCGGCTCGAGCGTGGGCATTTCCAAAGCAAGGGGGAAGGATGCGCTCATTGCGGCGATTGAGGACGCGGGCCGCTATGACCGTAAAATCATCGTAGAACAAGGAATAGAGCATCCGCGTGAAATAGAATGCGCGGTGCTTGGCAATCAGGAGCCGCGCGCATCGGTTCCGGGCGAAATCATCCCCTCAAACGAATTCTACGACTACGACGCAAAGTATGTGGACGGCAAATCCAAGGCAATCATTCCGGCCGACCTCCCGAAAGACGTTGTGCGACGCGCACAGGAACTTTCCATCGAAGCATTCAAGGCCCTGGACTGCGAAGGCATGGCCCGCGTGGATTTTCTGCTTGCCAAAGATGGAACGCTCTACCTGAACGAACTCAACACCATTCCGGGGTTTACCTCCATCAGCATGTACCCCAAGCTGTGGGAGGCCTCCGGAGTCCCGTACGAGGAGCTCCTCGACGAGCTTATCCGGCTCGCCATGGAGCGGAATACGGAAAAACGCGCTTTGGCTGTTGCATACCAGCCAAAACAAGAGTGGTACAATGCGTAGGCGCTACTACAATCCGGTCCGCAAACGCTCGTGGAGCGCCTCCCGCGCTCCAAAGCGTCCCGCTCCTTCTCGAAAGGAGAGGCGGGAACTCAATATCAAAACCGTGCGAAAAATCGTGCTCGTCATTTTTTTGGCAAGCGCGCTCTTGTGGTTCTGCTACTTCTTTTTTGCTTCGGATAATTTTGAAATCAAAACCGTCAACATTTCCGGCATTGAGAACATTCCCGCAGAAGAGCTCAACAACATCATTGGAGGCGCGCTCGCGCGCCGGCGGCTCGGTTTTTTCTCCAACCGCAACATGCTCCTGGTTTCCACCCAAGCCATCAAAGACGACGTCAACAAGCGGTATATCGTGGAATCCACGATCATTGACCGCCAGTTTCCGTTTACGCTCAATATAACCATAGCCGAAAAGCTTGCGCGATTGATCCTGCACACACGAACGCCTGTGGTGATTGAGGAGGGCATTGCGGCGGGCGAGTCAGCGACCTCGACAGAGGAAAAACTTCCGCCAGCGCAGAAGCCCGAACCGCAGTACACGGAGGCCTATTTGTATCTGGACGTAAACGGCATAGCGGTTTCCGAAGGGAATGTTTCGGATTCCGACCGCGCGGCGCTCCCCATTATCCAAATTGAAACTCCAAGCGACAAACCCATACAACCCGGCGCGGAAGTTATGACGCGCGAGCAGGTGAGCGACGTGTTCGAAATCTACGAGCGCCTGCGCACATCCTCGGCCGACATTGTGGTTGCCTACGTCATCTACGACCCTGCGGTGCCTGACGAGCTCGCGTTTGCCGCGGCCGAGGTCTGCCAGCGCATTCTAAGCCGTAAAATCAACTTGGAGACG
>CAZBWF010000011.1:0-14953 GCA_964495675.1 uncultured Gammaproteobacteria bacterium | reverse complement strand
GAGCTGACCGCGCTGGGGGCCGACGGGAGCCTCATCGAGCTGGCTTGGAAGCAGGGAAGAATGTTGGCTCGCGCCGGCGTGGCGATCAACGAGATCATCGGCTCCGAGCAGGGCCGCGGGCCGGACACCGGCCTCCGCATTTCCGAAGGACACTTCATGGAAACCGGCCGATGGATTCCGGTCAGGATTCATCCGTCAGTTAACTACATGAAGTATGACTACGAACAGCTGTTACCCCTTCTTCATACTGTGGGCGATCCATTCTGTGCCCAGTGGCTCAACGGCCAGCACGAGGATCTCGCGCGGTCTGATACGCCCAGCAGTTTCAAGGGTCGGGTGCTCGGATTCATCGATGATCTCCTCAAAAAGTCCGGAGTGCGCATCATCACCACGCACTTTGAGATCGTCACCGTGGTCCACGCCATCAAGGTAGAGGGAAGGGACCTGGGCACGGTCCGCGAGGACTGGTCGCCCAAGAAAGGCGGGGGCGTCATCATCGTCCGCAAGCCGGACGGACACGAACAAGCGTTCGACTACACGCCCGACTTTACAATCGTGGAGTAGTTGCAACCTTCGTGCAGTACATCCGGAGCGAGTGCCAGCACACTCGGCACTCGCTCCCTTTTCCAAATCCAGTAACTTATTAGTGGATTTAGAAGAGTATATGACAACCAACAACCACCATCTCCACTACCGAACAGGGCTTTCGCTGCTCAAAATGGACTTTCTCCAAAAAAACACCCGCTTTATGGATGTTGATTATGTATTCCTCTACACTCCGCACAACAACTGCTTCTCCGGCTACCTCACGCAGGAAGGGCTTGCGCAGATGCGGAAGCTCGGCATGGACCGCCTCCATAACAATCCAAACTGGGAAGAGATTTTCGCTGACGCGAAAGAGCGGTTCCCGAAAGTTGACGCGCTCAAAACCAAAGAGGCACCGCACATCATGCGCGATGAGTTCCATCCATTTTGGGAAGAGATCAAAGACCACATGTTCGTCATCGCAAATAGCTACATCTTCTGCGACCAGCCCACGGTTGCGGCTCTTGAGGAGCTCGCGCACGAACGACGCATCTATGACCAGTTGGAGCGCATCGGGCGCCACAAGCTTGAGGCGCACAAGCGTTTGAGCATCCTTGAGGGAATCCTTGACGGAATCATTAGGCAGTGCAGTAAAATCCACTTGATTCCCGTTTCTGACATTGAGATGATGACCTTGGAGGAATTCGGACGGCTCTTGAAAGAAAAAGACCCAACCGTTGTCCCAGAAGCAGTCCATCACCGAAAGAAGGGGTATGTCTGGCGCAAAGAACAGGGACGGTGGATTATTGAAACCGGAGATGCGTACCATACGTGGACCGCGCACTTGCTCCCTTCCGAGGATATGCAGAGCGTTTCCGGCTTGGTAACGTATGCAGTTCCGAAGCCAGTCATTGGAACCGCAAAGCTCCACCTCTCATTCAGCGGCACCACAGATATACCGAAAGGCACGGTTCTGGTGACGGGCATGACCAACCCCCAGCTCGTACCCATGCTCAAAAACGCGGTTGCCATCGTCGCGGACGAAGGGGGATTGATGTGTCATGCGGCCATCATCTCGCGGGAGCTCAAAATCCCCTGCATTGTCGGCACCAAAGACGCGACTCAAATCTTCAAAAACGGAGATACCGTTCAGGTTGACACACAAACCGGAACCGCAACTAAACTAAACTAAAAAACCGGCCGCTTCAAGCGGCCGGTTTTTTATTGTTCCTTTTTAAAATGCTCCCACACTTCAGTGCGAATCGTTTCGTAGAGTTTAGGATTCTCGCGCAAATACTGCTTGGCCTTCTCGCGCCCGAGGCCCAGCTTCTCCTCGCCGTAGCTGTAGCTATTGCCGTTTTTCGCAATCAGGCCGCGCTGTGCGCCAACATCCAAAAGGTCGCCCTCGCGCGAAATGCCCTGGTTGTACATAATGTCAAACTCCGTGGTCTGGAACGGGGCCGCCACTTTATTCTTGACCACCTTGGCTTTTACGCGGTTGCCGATAATCTTGTCCCCAAGCTTAATCTGCGCGGCACGGCGGACTTCAATGCGCACTGAAGAATAAAATTTAAGCGCGTTGCCGCCGGAAGTCACCTCCGGATTGCCGAACATGATGCCTATTTTGTGGCGAATTTGGTTGATGAATATCACAATAGTGTGGCTTTTAGAGACAATGGCCGTAAGCTTGCGGAGAGCTTGGGACATAAGCCGCGCCTGCAGGCCCATGTGCGTGTCGCCCATCTCGCCCTCAATCTCGGCCCGCGGCGTGAGCGCAGCCACGCTGTCCACCACAATCACGTCCACGGCACCTGACCGCACCAGTGTTTCCACAATGTCAAGCGCCTGCTCGCCGTTATCCGGCTGGGAAATGAGGAGCTCATCCACGTTTACCCCGATCTTGCGGGCATAGTCCGGGTCCAGCGCGTGCTCGGCGTCCACAAAAGCCGCCGTGCCCCCGAGTTTTTGCACTTCCGCCACAATGTGCTGCGCCAGCGTTGTCTTGCCCGATGCCTCGGGTCCGAAAATCTCAACCACCCGCCCCCGTGGAACGCCGCCCACCCCGAGTGCTATGTCGAGCGAGAGGCACCCGGTTGAAACCGCATCCACATCCATATGCGCGGCCTCGCCGAAGCGCATGATAATCCCCTCCCCAAACCGATCTTTGATTTGTTTTACCGCCTCCTCCACGACAGATTGCTTCTCCGAGGGTTGCGCCATACGGTTATTGGTTATTTAAAATTGGAAATTGATTATTGTGCGTACTCGCGCCCGCAACCTCTCCCTGATCCACAACCACGGTCCGGTATTCGGTGCTCGACCGGCCGCGCTCATCAAGGGCGGAAATCGTGAGAAGCGTCAAACCCGGGGGGGCGTTAAATTCGGCATGGAAAACGCCTTCAGCTCCGAGGGGAATGCGCTGATTGTTAACCGTCACCACGGACCCCGGATCAGCCGCCCCCGAGAGCGCCACGGACGAATCGTATGCTCTATGATACGGGACAGGAGAAAAAACTTCAAGGCGCGGTCCTGCGGTGGCGGTTCGGAAACCAAGCGCTGCAAAGAGAACAAAACAAGCAAGCGCAAAAAAAGCAAGGGCGCGGCCGCGCGTGAAACTGCTCAAGAAACGAAGCCAGAAATTCGGAAACGCGATGCGCTGCTGTCGCGGCGAGGGGGCGCTCTCCATCCGTTGCCGTTCGGCGCAATAACTTGCCGCAACCGTTCCCTCGTCAATTCTCAAAAACCGCGCGTAGGTTTTAATGAATTCAAGGCGGTAAATTTCTCCCGGGAGTTCGCCGTACTCTCCGCCCTCAATGCAAGCGAGGTACCGGCGGGCGATGCCAGTTCTCCGCGCGACCTCGTCAATCGAGAATCCGCTGCCCTGGCGAACTTTTTTCAGACGCTCACCCACGGTTTGAGTAATCACCATGGGGCGCGAAATAAATGAATTCATACGGTTTCTTCATTATCGGCAAGCTCCTCTCCGCGAACATCAGACGCCAGTATCTCGCGCGGGCGCGCGCCATCGGCCGGTCCGACCACGCCCTCGGCTTCGAGCAAATCCAAGAGCCGCGCGGCTCGGGCATACCCGATTCGCAGTCGGCGCTGAAGAAGCGAGGCAGATGCCTTGCCCGCAGAGAGCACTGCGCTCTTGGCATCATCATAGAGCTCGTCATCATACCCTCCTTCCTCGCCGCCGAAAACGCCGTCCGCGCCGCGCGAAGGGGCCGCGACCACCGCATCAGCATACTCAACCTCGCCCTGCTCTTTCAAAAATCCAGTTACGCGCTCAATTTCGGCATCCGAAAGAAATGCCCCCTGCAGACGCCGGGGTTTCCCTAGTTCAGGAGAAACGAAAAGCATATCGCCTCTCCCCAAAAGCCGCTCGGCGCCTGCCATATCCAGAATGGTCCGTGAATCAATTTGTGAAGGCACCGAAAAGGCGATGCGCGAAGGCACATTGGCTTTGATGAGGCCCGTGAGCACGTTCACGGAAGGACGCTGGGTGGCAAGCACCAAGTGGATGCCCACGGCCCGCGACATTTGCGCGAGGCGTACGATGGCCGCTTCGACCTCGCCTGCCGCGACCGACATGAGGTCTGCAAGTTCATCAATAATGAACACGATATAGGGAAGCGTGTCCGCCGCATTGGCGGCGTTATACGCCGCAATGTTGCGCTTGCCGCGGTTCGAGAGCACCTGGTACCGCCGCTCCATTTCCGAAACCACCCACTTGAGCGCGTTCACGGTCTTCTTTACGTCCGTAATAACCGGGGTGAGGAGATAGGGAATATCGTTGTACATCGAGAGCTCAACTTTTTTCGGATCCACGAGCACAATTTTCAAATCGTCCGGCGAATTCTGGTAGAGGAGCGACACGATGAGGGAATTGATGGCAACGCTCTTGCCCGAGCCGGTTGAGCCGGCAATCAAAAGGTGCGGCATGCGCTCCAGATCAACGACCCACGATTTGCCGGCCACATCCTTGCCCAAGCCAATGCTAAGGTTCGATGGCCGGTTCTTAAATGCGCTTGAAGCGAGGATGTCTTTGAGCTTAACGGTTGCCGTGGCCCGGTTCGGAACCTCGATGCCCACGAGCGAACGGCCCGGAATGGGCGCCTCGATGCGCAAAGGGTGCGCGGCGAGCGAGAGCGCAAGGTCGTTCGCGAGCGCGGTGATGCGCGCGAGCTTCACCCCGTCGGCGGGCTTCAGGGTGTATTGGGTGATGGTCGGGCCCACGGAAACGTCTCCCATTTCAACCCGAATGCCGAACGTGGCGAGCGTGCGTTCGATTTTTTCTTTGGTTGCATCAATGTCGTCGGCAGACGGCTTCTCCTTGCCGGATTCAAGCAAGTCCAGGGGAATCTTAATGCTGCGCCGGACCTTTGGAGCCACAATGGGCACTGGCTCTTCGCGGGAATCCGCGCCTTCGGCCTCCTCCGCGCTTTGGAGCGGCGCATCGGAGGGCTCCTCGGCGGGAGGAGCAGAGTCAGCGCTCTCTCCGGCGCGAAACTCCCGATCATAGCGCCACACCGCCAAACGTTCCAGCATGCGCCCAAAGAGCGAGGGCGACTCCACTTCTTCGGCAACCCCCTCTGCGGGAACGGCGGGAACTTCTTCTGATTCTTCCTCGCGGATGCCGAAAAACACCGTGCTAAACGTAAGAAGCGCCCCCACCGCAGCCAATCCGAGGAGCAACACCCACGCGCCCCAGTAGCCGGCAACGGAAACAGCCGGGGAGGAGAGGGCAAGCCCCACGTATCCACCGCCGCGGCCTTCTGCAATGGCACGAGCGGGTTCTTCAAAAGAAGGCAGATGGTGCAGAACTCCGAGGAGGGCCGCAAAGAGAATCGCAATCCCGGCCAAACGGGTGCGGTCGAGCGCATAGCGGAGGCCTTTCAGCAACACAAATCCGGAGAGAAACAGCACCACGGGAAACAAGAGCGCGCCCCAGCCGAACGAGAGCGAGAGTGCGCTTTTTACATACTGGCCCAATGGGCCAGCCAAATCGAAAAAGGAAAGGAGCGACAGCGCGCCGGCGGCAAAAAAAATCGTCACCAATATGGCAATTTTGGTTTCAGGAGAAATTCGCGGTTCGCCGTAGTCCGGTTCTTGGGTCCTTCGCCGTCCTTGTTTCCGGCGATTTCGCTGGTACTCGCGCTGATACTCGCGCTGTTTTTGTTTGCTCGCAAACGGCATGTCGTCAGAGTCGGGCTTCGGCTTCCGTGTCCCCGCCGATTCGGTGGGTTCACTCCATCCTTCGCCCGCCTCTTCCTCTCGGTTTCACGCTTAACCTCCCCCGCCCTTCGCGAAGGGCGGGGTCGGCCCAAGCGCGAAACCGTAAGATACAATAATAATTAACTTAAGTATAGCAAATTTTAGGCCACATTAAAAACAAAACCGAGCCGCTCGCGAGCGGCTCGGTTAGGAGCATATATTACTTCTGGAATCCAGTTCCAGCCGGAATCAGGCGCCCGATAATGACATTTTCTTTGAGACCTTTAAGATGATCCACCTTGCCCGAAATGGCCGCATCAATAAGCACGCGCGCGGTTTCCTGGAACGAGGCCGCGGAGAGGAAGCTCTCAGTGGAAAGCGAGGCCTTGGTGACGCCCAGAAGCAGCACGTCGCCAGTGGCCTCTTGTTTCTTGGCGCGCTTCAGCTCCTGGTTTGCGGCCTCAAACCGGGCCCGCTCTATGGTTTCTCCAGGAAGGAAATCCGAGTCCCCGGCGTCTTTTATATACACGCGGGAGAACATCTGGCGCGCGATGATTTCCAAATGTTTGTCATTCAGCTTCTGACCCTGGCTCGAGTAAATATTTTGAATTTCCCGAAGTATATATGATTGCGTTTCCTCCTGGCCGCGGTACTGGTACAAATCGTGCGGGTCAACGCTCCCTTCGGTCAGCACCATGCCGGGGGTGACGAGGTCGCCTTTGGCCGCGAGAACAGCAAAGGAGCTGGGCACGGCATACTCAATGCGGTCCCCGGCTGCGGCGATAATTTTGAGGTACTTTTTGGTAACCTTCACCACGCCGTCCATTCCCGCGTTCTGCACGTTATCGCCGTCTGAAAAGAGAACATCTCCTTTCTTGACGCGGTCGCCATCCTTGACGCGGATGCCCGAATCTCCCACATCTTCCATAGGGTATTTTTCTTCCTGACCTTCATCCACCTTGACCACAATCACCTTCTGCGCCGACTCTTTGCGGATATCCTCCACGGTGCCGCGCACCTCGGATATGACAGCCCCTTTCTGAATGCGCCGCGCCTCAAAAATTTCCTCAACGCGCGGAAGGCCTTGCGTAATGTCGGCACCCGCGGCCACGCCGCCAGTGTGGAACGTGCGCATGGTAAGCTGGGTTCCGGGCTCGCCGATGGACTGGGCCGCAATAATACCAACGGCCGTGCCAAGCGCAGCCGGCCGGTTGTAGGCCAAATCGTACCCGTAGCAGGCCTGGCAAATGCCGTGGTGGGACGTGCAGGTAAGCACGGAACGAATTGCAACCGACTCCAACGAAAGCTTGCTCATCGCCTGGGCCGCCTCCCGCGTGACCATCTCGCCCTTTTTCACAAGCACTTTGCCGCGCGGACCAGCAATGTCCTGCAACACGGTCCGCCCCCAAATGCGTTCGGCGATGGTTTCTCCGAGCGCGGCTGATTCGAGAGCGGTGATGGCCCAACCCTCCTTGTCCCCGCAGTCCTCTTCGGTAATGATGATGTCCTGGCTTACGTCAATCAAACGGCGGGTAAGATAGCCCGCGTTTGCGGTGCGGAGCGCGGTGTCAGTAAGGCCCTTGCGCGCGCCGTGAGTGGAAATGAAATACTCAAGCACATCGAACCCCTCTTTAAAATTCGCCTTGACCGGCAGTTCAATAGTAGCGCCCGAAGGCGAAGTCACCAAGCCCTTCATGCCCATCATCTGGGTGGTCTGGCCCCACGAGCCGCGAGCGCCGGATTCAATCATGGTGTACACCGGGTTCAATGTATCGCCCGCAAACGCTTTCTGTGAAAGCTCGGTAATCCGATCTTTCACGCGCGCCCAAATTTCAATTACGCGGGCATGTCGCTCGTCCTCGGTGAGGAGCCCTTCATCGTACTGGCTGCCGAGTATTTCGGCTTCCTTCTGGGCCGCATCCAAAATGGACCGCTTCTCCGCAATGTCCGGAAGATCGGCCATGGCCCAGCTCATGCCCGAGGCCGTGGCATACCGGAACCCAATGCGCATCATGTCATCGAGCATCACGCCGGTGCGCTCCACCCCAAAACGGTGGAAGCTCTCGCCCACAATCGCCTTGAGCGCTTTCTTGCTCATAACCTCGTTCACATAGGGAATCCCCTCGGGAACAATCTCATTAAATATAATACGCCCGACAGTCGTTTCGAGCATTGCATCGCCCATGCGAACCTTGAGGCGCTGGTGCAAAGAAACGGTTCCGTACTCGTAGGCGAGCTTGGCCTCCTCCGGCGAGGAGAACGGGCTCTCGTGCGGCTTTTTGGATTCTTCCGCCTGCGTAATAAAGTAGCAGCCAAACACAATGTCGAGCCCCGGGGTTGCAACCGGTTCTCCGGTAGCCGGTTTCAAAATATTGAGCGATGCGAGCATAAGTTCATGGGCTTCGCGCCGCGCCTCCTCGGTAATGGGAACGTGCACGGCCATCTGGTCGCCGTCAAAATCCGCGTTGAACGCGGTGCACACGAGCGGATGCACTTGAATGGCTTTGCCTTCAATGAGCACGGGCTGGAACGCCTGGATGCCCAGCCGGTGGAGCGTAGGCGCGCGGTTCAAAAGCACGTGAGCGTTTTTGGTAACGCGTTCCAAAATATCCCACACCTCTGCATGACCCGCCTCAATGTACCGATTGGCGCTCCGGACGTTGTGCACAATCTCGCGGGCAATGAGCTGGCTGATAACAAACGGCTTAAAAAGCTCGAGCGCCATGGTCTTGGGCAGGCCGCACTGGTGGAGCTTGAGCTTGGGGCCCACCACAATCACCGAGCGTCCGGAGTAATCAATGCGCTTGCCCAAAAGATTCTGGCGGAAACGGCCTTGTTTCCCTTTGAGCATGTCTGCAATGGATTTGAGCACGCGGCGCTGTCCGGTTGAGGCCGTCACGGTCTTGCCGTGGCGGGCGCCGTTGTCGATGAGCGCGTCCACGGCCTCCTGCAGCATGCGCTTCTCGTTGCGGGCAATAACCTCGGGCGCGTTCAGCTCCTTCAAGCGCTTGAGGCGATTGTTGCGGTTGATGACGCGGCGGTAGAGGTCGTTCAAATCCGAGGTTGCGAATCGTCCCCCATCGAGTTGAACCATGGGCCGCAAGTCCGGCGGAATCACCGGAATCGCTGTCAGTACCATCCACTCGGGCCGGATACCGGTTTTCTGGAGTGACTGGAGGAGCTTGAGCCGCCGGATGCACTTCTTGCGCTTGCCTCCTTTGGCGCGCTCCAGCTCTGCTTCAAGCGCCTTGATGGCCGCGTCAGTATCAAACGTATCGAGGAGCGAACGAACGGCCTCGGCACCGATGCCAGCGTCAAACACGTGGCCGTACTTGAGTGAGAGATCTTGATACGTGCTCTCAGAAATGATGGAGAGGGAGGTGAGCGCCGCGAGTTCGCGTTTTGCCACCTCCATGGCCTTCTCAAGCGCCGCAACGCGCTCCTGTTTGAGCGCGGCGAGCCGCGCCTTCTCGCTCTTGATCCGGGTTGCGAGCTCCTCGCCCGAAAGGCCGCTTGCCGCAAGTTCGCTGTTTAATTTAAAAGCTGCGTCCGACTCTTCTTTGTCGAGGCCAGAAAGCTTGCTCTTGAATTCCTGCTTGATCTGCTCAAGAAGCTCAAGCTTTTTTGCCTCGTCGACGTGCGTTATAATAAAGCTCGCAAAATAGATGACTTTTTCCAAATCCTGCACCGAGAGATCGAGCACCAACCCGATTTTAGAGGGCACGCCCCGCAAAAACCAAATGTGCGAAACCGGAGCCGCAAGGTCAATATGACCCATTCGCTCGCGCCGGACCAAAGAACGCGTCACTTCCACGCCGCATTTATCGCACACAATGCCTTTATGACGGATGCGCTTGTACTTGCCGCAGTAACACTCCCAGTCCTTGGTGGGGCCGAAAATGCGCTCGTCAAAGAGCCCGTCTTTTTCCGGCTTCTGAGTGCGATAGTTGATGGTTTCAGGTTTTGTGACTTCGCCGTGCGACCATGCGTGGATGTTTCCAGGCGACGCGAGCCGCAGCCGAATCGCGTCGAAATCAACCGACCGGCGCTCCGGACTCGTGGCGAGTGTTCTGTTTGACGACGAGGTAGACATATTACGCTCTCCTCTGATACGCATCGTGCTCTGCGCGCTCGCTCGGCTCGGTGTGCTCCACGACCGCGCCGTTTTTCAAGAGCTCGACATCAAGCCCGAGGCCTTTGAGCTCGCGAACGAGCACATTGAACGATTCCGGAACGTTCCGCTTTTCGATTCGCTCTCCCTTGATAATGGCTTCGTAGGCCTTGGAGCGACCCGGCACGTCGTCGGATTTAATAGTAAGTATTTCTTGCAGGGTGTGGGCCGCGCCGTACGCTTCAAGCGCCCACACTTCCATTTCACCAAACCGCTGGCCCCCAAACTGGGCCTTGCCGCCCAGGGGCTGCTGGGTAACAAGCGAGTACGGACCAATGGAGCGCTGGTGGATTTTGTCTTCAACCATATGGATGAGCTTCATTATATAGATGTAGCCCACGGTCACGGGCTGATCGAACCGGCGTCCGGTTTTACCGTCGTGGAGCTGCATTTTTCCGTTTTCGGAATACCCGGCTTTTGTGAGCTCTTTTTTGATAATATCGTGGTCAACACCGTCGAGCACCGGGCTCGCCACCTTGTAGCCAAGCGAGGCAGCCGCAAGCCCAAGGTGCGTTTCCAAAATCTGCCCCAAGTTCATGCGGGAGGCAACTCCTAATGGATTTAAAATGATGTCCAAGGGCCGCCCGTGTTCATCGAACGGCATATCCTCAACCGGAACTATTTTGGAAATAACGCCCTTGTTGCCGTGGCGTCCCGCCATTTTGTCCCCCACCTGCACCTTGCGCAAGCTTGCCACCGACACCTGAATGGTTTTAATGACACCCGAAGGAAGCTTATCGCCGTTTTCGCGCGAGAACATTTTTACATCCACCACCTTGCCGTGTTCGCCGTGCTCGAGGTAGAGCGAAGAATCCCGCACGTCCTTTGCCTTCTCTCCAAAAATGGCCCGCAGGAGCTTTTCCTCGGCCGAGAGCTCGGTTTCGCCCTTGGGGGTAATCTTGCCAACCAAAATGTCGCCCGAGCCGACCTCGGCGCCAATGCGCACAATGCCCTCGGCATCCAAATCCTTGAGCTTATCCTCGCCCACGTTCGGAATGTCGCGCGTCACTACCTCCGGGCCGAGCTTGGTGTCGCGCACGTCAATGGTGTAGTCATCAATGTGAATGGAGGTGTACCGATCATCCTGCACGAGCCGCTCCGAAATGAGAATAGCGTCCTCGTAATTGCCGCCCTCCCACGAGAGGAACCCCACGAGCACGTTCTGTCCCAGCGCGAGCTCCCCGCGGTCCGTTGCCGCGCCATCGGCTATCACCTCTCCCGCCTCCACGCGGTCGCCCCTGTTGACAATGGGTTTCTGGTTCATGGAGGTTGAAGCGTTCGAGCGGATAAACTTGCCCAATTCGTACTCGTGCATTCCGGATGCGTGCTTAATGACAATCTTGTCGGACTGCACGCCAATAACCTCGCCCGCCTCTGCGGCAAGCACCACCTGTCCGGAGTCCATGGCCGCGCGGTGCTCAACACCCGTGCCGACGAGCGGCGATTCAGGCCGGACGCAGGAGATGGCTTGGCGCTGCATGTTGGTTCCCATGAGCGCACGCACCGCATCGTCGTGCTCTAAAAACGGAATGAGGGCTGTTGCCACGGATACAATCTGTTTGGCCGAAACATCCATGTGCTCGATGAAGGCCACATCAACAAACGAGGGTTCGCCGTGCACGCGCGCTTCCGCTTTATCGGCTATAAAATACCCATCCGCATCAATCGGCGTGGTGGCCGCAGTAGTTACGGTGCGCTCTTCCTCAAGCGCCGTGAGGTAGACAATTTCCTCTGTCACGCGCGGCCGGTCCGTTTTTTCATCTTTCACCACCTTGCGGTACGGCGTTTCCAAAAATCCAAATTGGTTGATGCGAGCGTAGCAGGAAAGGTGCCCTACCAAGCCGATGTTTGGCCCTTCCGGCGTCGCAATGGGACAGATTCTGCCATAGTGCGTCCGGTGGACGTCGCGGACATCGAACCCAGCCCGCTCGCGCGAAAGACCACCCGGGCCCATGGCGGAAAGGCGGCGCTTGTGCTCGAGTTCAGCCAAGGGGTTGGTCTGGTCCATGAACTGCGAGAGCTGAGAAGACATGAAAAACTCTTTAATGGCGCCGATGACTGGCCGGGCGTTGATGAGCTGGTTCGGGGTCAAGGTTGCCATATCGAGCGTTGACATGCGATCTTTGACAATCCGCTCCATGCGAGCCAAGCCAACCCGAAGCTTGTTCTGCACGAGCTCACCGACTGTGCGCACGCGGCGGTTTGAGAGGTGGTCGATGTCATCGGCCGAATCTTGAGCCACGTTCAAGCGAATGAGCTCGCGGACGATGAGCACCAAATCCTCCCGGCGAAGCACGCGGTTCTCGACGATGTTCGGAACGTCAATGGCAAACCGCTGGTTAATCTTGTAGCGCCCCACCTTGCCGAAATCGTAGCGGTCAAAATTGAAAAACATGGCGTGGATGAGCTGTTTGGCGTTCGATGCGGTAGCGAGGTCCCCGGGCCGGATGCGCTTGTACACTTCTTTCAATCCCTCGTCTTCGTTCTTGGCCGCGTCGCGCTTTAACGTTTCATCAAGCATCTCGCGCTCTTCAGGCGAAAGATCCGGGAATAATTTTATAATTTCATCGTCCGTGCCAAATCCAAACGCGCGCAGGAGCGAGGTGACCGCTACCTTGCGCTTGCGGTCGATTTTAACCCAAACGATGCCGTTTGAATCCGTTTCCATTTCGAGCCACGCGCCGCGGTTCGGAATCACCTTGGCGCCGTAGGCGTAGCGCCCGCGCACAAATTCGGAGGAAAAGAAAACGCCCGCGCTCCGGATGAGCTGGGACACAATGACGCGCTCAATGCCGTTCACAATGAACGTGCCACGCGGCGTCATAAGCGGAAAATCCCCCAGATAAATTTCCTGCTCTTTTATTTCGCCGCTCCGCTTGTTGATGAGCTTCACGGCAACGCGGAGCGCGGCCTCGTAGGTTACGTTCTTGGCGCGCGCCGTGCGCTCATCAAACTTCGGATCGTCCAAATAGTACTCGCCGAAATACAACTCCAAATCACGGCCGATAAAGTCGCGAATGGGAGAAACCTCGTCCAAGAGCTCGCGCAATCCTTCCTCCAGAAACCACTGGTACGAGGCCTTCTGGGATTCGATAAGATCCGGCAGGGGGATAACGTCGTGCGCCTTGCTGAAAAACTTCCGGTCGGTTTTCGGGCTGAAACGGACCGATGGGTTGTTCGCTTTTTTGGCGGCCATGGGGAACCGACTTCTTCTTTAAAAACAAATAAAGAAAAAACCCTATTTGGCCAAACTTAAAATAGGGGAAAAGCTCCTAAACGGCTTTTTCGAACGGAACGAGGGCGGAAAAATGCATGGTAGATGTATTTTATTGATTTCGCAACTTTTTGTCAATCACTCACCCTCCAGTTGCGATGTTCTGCCTGCAATAGGACCCAAAAAGATAAAAATTGGGCTAAAATAAGAGAAATCAAGCAGAGCGAAAGAAGTAATCCACAAGAAATATCATCTTATAGGCAAAACAACCGGCCTGTCAACCGATGGCAAACTGTGGATAACTAGCCGGGTGTACGGGGAAGCTCGGGTTGTGTTTTGCGCCACAACTTCCACAACTCCGGCTTTTTCCAAAATATGACAAGTGATCCGGCAATAAAGATCCCATAGACGGCAAACGAGATGGTGCTGTGATCCGCAACGCCCGCGGCCAAAAAACCCGTAGCAAGCTTTCCAGGAAACTTCGACACGAAAACCATCCAAAGAAATGTTCTAAAGCTCGTGGCCTTCGAAAGCCCCAGAAGGTACACGATGAAATCGTCAGGCGGGCCCGGCAGCAAGAGAAGCATAAAAATGATGTACGTCCCCTTCTCGATGATGTCGTCAAACCGAGCGAGTTTCTCCGGCCGAACGAACACATCAACAAATCTGCGCCCAAAGAGCCGGCAGAGCCAAAAGACGGCGATGGCCCCCGCAATCCAGCCGACATAACTGTAGAAAAAACCGGCATACGGACCAAAAATGTAGCCGGACGCAAAGTTGACGAAAAAATTGTTGAGCGGCGCAACAATCACCTGCACCGCCTCAATGAAGATGGTTGCGAGCGGCGCCCATGAACCGTACTGCAACACCCATGCGCGCACCGCGTCCGCAGACGTAAACACGGCCTTAAAATAATTGCCAAAGTAGGCAATGCCGGCGATGGCCACTAAAAACAGCACAACAAAAAAAATATTTTGCCGCGTCATTCTCATGTTCATTTGGTTAATACATCACGCACCACTCCCTCGTCGCTCCATGGAATTGTCTTTCCGCCGGAAACGGCCATTACCTGCTCCGAGCCCTTGCCCAAAAGCAACACGACATCCCCGGACTCGGCCAGGGATACGGCCTTGCCAATGGCCGCGCGCCTATCAACAATCCGCCACCAATTTTCACCCTCATGCCAGCGCCCGCCCTCTGGCACACCGGCGGCCAATTGATCAATCAATGCCTGCGGATCATCATCATACGGATCTTCATTGGCAATAATCATGCGGTCGGCCAGTTCGGACACTATTTTGGCCATCATCGGACGTTTGGCCGCGTCCCGGCCTCCGCCAGTCGTGCCAAACAGAGCAATCACTTTTTTATCGCCCGCCAACTGTCGACCGGCTTTTAAAATAGCCGTAAACGAGCGAGGATCGTGCGCGTAGTCAACAACCACCTTAAAGCCAGCCGGAGCGTTAATCACCTGCGCGCGACCGGTGATTTCTTTAATTTTTTCCAAAGCACGGATGCCGGTGGCCGTTCCTACGCCCAGCGCCTTACCTACGGCCAAAGCCAACAGCGCGTTGGTCCGCATAAAATCCCCAACTAACTGCAACGTAATACGCTCGCCAGCGTCTTTGACTGAATATTTCTCATCCGCTTGATAGTGCAAAAAATAATCCGCTTCCGGTTCCGCGCCATTCGCGATGATGATTTTTTTTACGTTGTGCTTGCGATACGACCGGTGCAAATTTTTGAAAATCATGGCTTTGGCCTGACGATAGTTCTCATATGACCCATGCGATTCGATGTGTTCCGGCGAAAGATTAGTAAACACC
>CAZBWF010000010.1:0-15111 GCA_964495675.1 uncultured Gammaproteobacteria bacterium | reverse complement strand
GAAATCGAGGGCAATGGTTTGGATATGAAACAGGTCGAGGCGTTATATGCCAAAAAAACCATTGACGCGCCGGAGTGGGATATTTATGAAGTAAAAAATTACTTAAACGCCCTAAAATACATCGGCCTTGCCGTGGCCGCTAAAAAACCGCTGACCGAAAAAGTGGTTTTAAAAATTCACAAACTCGTCACCGACAAAACTTTACCCGCGCAATTTAGCGGGCGCTATCGTCCGGGCCCGATTTATGTGGTGCGTCGGCAATTCGGCGGGTCGGCGGAAACATTATATACCGGCCCGGACGCCAAGCAAGTTCCCGGGCTGATGGCGGATTTTTTGGCTTGGCTGAAAGCCAGTGAGGCCAAAGAGATAAACCCGGTGCTGGTGGCCGCCATTGCCCACATGGAGTTGGCCGCTATCCATCCTTTTAACGACGGCAATGGCCGCACGGCCCGGGCGCTGGCTACGCTTATACTCTACCAACGCGGCTATGACTTTCGCCGTTTATTCGCCTTGGAGGATTATTATAATACCAACCGGTCGGCTTATTATAAAGCCATTAATTTGGGCAAGACCTATGACGAACGGCGTACAGATATTACTTCGTGGCTGGAATATTTCGTCACCGGTTTTAAAGAAGAAATTGATGAAGTAAAAACCAAAATTTTACCTCTAGCCACACGCACCGTTGGCGGAAAAATAAAATCACAAATATATCTGGCGCCGGAACAATTAAAAATCATTGATTTCCTGGACCAGGTGGGCCGGATGGTTGTCAAAGACGTGGAAGAGATATTATCCTGCCCGCGGCGAACCGCGCAATTGCAATTACAAAAATTGAAAAAAATAAAAATGATCAGAGCTACCGGCAAAGGCAAAGCCACGGTCTATCTAGCCAATCGATGAAAAAGTACTATTTGACGCGATTTTTTTTTCGTGGTATATTTTGATTACTAAATTTTACGAGCATGTCGATTACCCTCAAACGCCGAGACAACGAATCGAATGAGCGCCTGATCCGCAGGTTTTCCCGCCGAATTCAGACCTCAGGACTCCTGCTTCGCGCCAAAAAGCGCCAGTATTTTGAGCGTCAGAAAAATCAGAATAAGCAGAAGGCGGACGCGCTCCGCCGGCTCAAGATGCGCGAACGGAACGAATATCTCCGCAAGGTCGGGCTTCTGGATGAGGAAACCCGGCCAAAACGCCGCGGAGCCGGACGAAAGCGTTAATCTATGGCTCTTGCCGAACGCCTCGATAACGATTTCAAGGCGGCGCTTAAAGCGAAAGAACATGCCCGTCTCTCCATTCTGCGGCTGGTTCGCAGTGCGGTGAAAAATGTTGAAATCGAAAAGCACGGCCCGGCTTCGGACGAGGACATCATTGCCATCTTGCAGAGAGAAATCAAACAGCACCGCGAAACCATTGACGCTCTCCGCGCCGCAGGCCGAGAATCGGAGGTTGTGGCACAGGAAGCCGAAATTGCGACTCTGCAGTCGTATTTACCTCCCCAGCTTTCCAGCGGAGAATTGCGCGATGCCGTGGCCCGGGCCATAGCAGAGACCAATGCGGATTCTCTGAAAGACGTGGGCAAGGTGATGGGCGCGGTTATGCCGAAAGTGGCCGGACGAGCTGCCGGCGACGAGGTGGGGCAGATGGTGCGCGAAATTTTGGGAGAAAAATAAAACGTCATTCTGAACGAAGTGAAGAATCTTGTCGCAGTTTCACGAGATCCTTCCGCTTCGCCTCAGGATGACTAATATATATGGGAAAATCATCAAAGTTTCTTATTGGAGCGCTTCTCGGCGCCGCGGCCGCGGCGCTCCTGACGCCGGTTTCCGGAAAGCGGGCGCGCGGAAGCGCTCTCCGCGCGGCAAAACGGGCCGGCGTTCCGACCGAAAAACTCGAGGGCGCGCTTTCTGATTTGGTGGAGAAGGGCGGCGAGCTCTTGGCGCAAGCCGCGGGCTCAAAAACGAAACGTAAAAAATAGAAACGTTCCATGAGTGCACGCGTCAGTGTTTTTGGCAAGCCACGGAAGGCGGCCGCTGTTTCGCTCGTGATTTTATCTTGCCTCTTGGGGGCAAGTTTTTTGTTTGTCGCTCCGCTTCCCGTCCGCGCGCAGGCAGACACCCAGTTTGGTCTTGAGAGCGAATTTGCCGAAGTTGGCGTGCAGACGGACCGCGACGTGCGGCAATTGACCGCACTCGTCATTAATATCGTTCTCGGGTTCCTCGGCATCGTTGCGGTGACGATTATCATCTACGCGGGCTACCTTTGGATGACGGCCGGCGGCAACGAAGAGAACGTTGCGCGCGCGAAGCTCATGTTGCGCAATGCGGCCATTGGACTTGTGATCGTGCTTTCCGCATGGGGCATTGCCGCTTTCATCATCAGCCGGCTTTCAGGCGCCACAGGCAATCCGCTCGGCCCCCCCTCGGGCGGCACCGGAGGTGATGGGTCGTTTCCTCCGGTTACCTCGGGCGACCAGTTTATCGTGCGGGAGTTTCAAACTGCGCGGCGAGGGGAGGACCCGCGCCGGAACGTTGCGCGGTGCAGCGACGTGCAAGCCCAGTTTTCGCACATTCTCGCAGGAGACACGCTTTCTGACGCGGCCATTCGGGGCAACCTCAAGGTTCTGCAGACAAAAACCGGGGTGAATGCAGAGGGAGCAGGTGGGACCCCCCAGAATCCGCCGGCAGTGGTCGGGGTGGGCGCCGGAGGAGCGGGCAATGCGCTGGAGTTTGAGCTCGACCATCAAAAGACCAATCCTTCGGTGGCTGATTTGTGGGATGCGTGGAGCGAGTACGAGCTTCGCATTCCAAAAACAGTCAAGGATTTTGCCGGCAATGTGCTCTCCGGCTGTCCGGACTGCGACAACGCCGAGAGCCAGGATGATTATTTTGCGTGGCGCTTTACCACGGACGACCAGCTTGACGAAACCCGGCCCCAGCTTGCGCGCGCGTACCCGCAGTTCCCCGGAACCGCGGAGTACCCGGACCGGGACGTTGATAGGAAGACCACGTTTGTCCTTGAGTTTTCAGAGCCAATAAAAATCAGCAACGCAACCATTACGCTGGAAGAGCGCGCCGGAGAGACGGACGCCGCGGTGCGCAGAACCATCGGGAAAGATTTGTTGGATATTCAGTTTATTGGCAGCCGCGTGCTTCGGTTTCAAGTTTCCGACCGGTACCTCGCCGCATTCGACAAGGCCCCCGGATTCTTGGAGCCCTCTGCGTGGTACCGGCTTTTTATAGACGGCATTACGGATTTGTGCGGGAACGGGCTGAATCCGGCATTCAACCAATGGCTTTTTAAAACCAACAGCGCCACTCCGGGCATTGCGTTTTCCTACCCCGCCAACGCAAGCGGCCTCTCGTGCCCGAACGTGGAAACGTTCATTCAGTTCCGGACATCCATGTACGACATCCGAACCAATTCGTGCGAGGTGGATTCTCGGAACGGTTTTGGGGGATTGGTGAAATCAGGCGACGGCGTGCCCGGGCGGCTCTTGGGCGTTGCCGATGGGCTGCCGGCTGACCCTGCGGCTCCGCCCTCGCGGTACTGCAAGCGTTATGCGTTCGAATCCGCACAAGATTTGCTGGCTCCCAACACGCCGTACACGCCGCGCGCCGCATACTTCAATCAGGCCGAGGGAGCGCTCAAAACGCATCAGTGGTCTTTTGCAACGAGCCCGATTGACCAGTGCGTCAACAGCCCGTACATCACCACGCTCTCGCCCAAAGAAGGGCCATGGGGCCGGTGTCTCACGGTGGTCGGCGGCAACTTTGGAGATGCCGCGCTCACGGGATCTGCGGTGTATGCGACCCTTGCCCCACCTGACAGCTCCTCCCTCAACAAGAGCGCGTTTTCTCCTTCCCAAAGCGAATACTGGAACGCGGGCTGGAGAACGAATCAAAGTCAATTTGCGCTCGGGAACGATGGGTGGGGAGCGAACTCTATTGCAACCACGCTTGATAATTTTGACGCGCGAACGGGACTCGGCTCGCAGATGCCGAACACGAGCCAGAATCAAGAGCTTGACGTTGCGGTTACGGTCGCTACACCCAATCCGTTTTCATCCGCCGGGGGCGGGGCAACGCTTGAGAGCAATACCGCATTGTACCGCGTTGACCGCAGCCGGGCTCCCTATATCGGCCCGTGCCTTGCGAGCTTGAGTCCCTCGTCCGGGAACCGCGGAGAAAAGGTGACGGTGCGCGGCAAGCGTTTTCTTAAAGGGTTTGACAGGAATGCCGGCGGCCATGAGATTCGGTTGGCGTTCCTCAATGATACGCTTGCCCCCCTCGACACGTGGGCGGCCTCCGGGCCCACCGCTGATTCGCAGATTATCATAAAAATTCCGGATGCCGGCAGAGACGGATTGGTTTCGGTTGAAACCGTGCACGGCCGTTCGAACGGTTTGTGGTATGATGTGCGTTTGCCGAACGAAGGCGGCTCCAAGCCGGTTGCGACTTTTTCGATTTCTTCGAGCTCGCCGCGCACCGGAGCCGCAACCGCATTTCAAACCACCACCCCCCTGCACCCCGGTTCCGCGAATCCGGCGGCGTACGATGCCTCTGGCGCACGAACGGGCGGCACGGTTGCATTGCACCAGTGCGTCCGCGACGCAGACACGGTATCGCGCGTCTGCCGCGGCGAGAGCGCGCCGGGATTCCGGAGCGCAATTGCGGCATTGCCGAGAACAGGAGAGCAGTGCGGAAACAGTACAGATTTAATTCGGCGCTGCAGCGTTATCGAGTCGGCCCCGGAGCCCATTTCCCTTGTTGCGCCCGCATCGGACGATCCGCTCGCCGAGACCCGGCGCGATCTGTGGCCGGGAAGCGCTCTGTCCGCGAACAGTGAATATCGGGCCATCGTGTACGGCGGGCTGGGCGGCATACGCTCCACCTCGGGCATGACCATGCTCAATCCGAACTATGACAGCGATTTTGACGAGCGGCGCATTCGCGACGCATTCTCGTGGCGGTTTGAAACTGACGAGAACGGCATTCCAGGCCCTCCCAAAGATGAAGATGACGCTGATGAGGAAATTTCTCCTGACCCCGCCGCCAATCTGGCAGTCCGTTCATACACGCCGGGCGCCTCCGCGCTCGCGTGCCGGAATATGGTTGTCGAGGCAGTGCTCGACGGCACGGTTGACCGCGCGACAGCCACAGCGGATGCGTTTTCGGTTCGCCGTGCCGGCGGAGGCGCGATTGCCGGAAGCGTGCTCGTTGAGCACGTTGGCGCCCGGCAGACCCGTTTGAGTTTTACGCCCGGTGTGATGTTTGACGCGGAGGCCTCGTACGAAATTGTTTTGGCGGCCACGGAGCGCGGGCTCCGGTCAACTGCCGGCGGCGTGCTTGTTGCGGGCGGGCCGTGCTCCGATGTTTCGAGCGGGCAATGCGTGATTCGGTTCACCACCGTGAATGACGCGGAGCAGGAAGCAGAGTGCTCTGTTTCTCGGCTTGCGGTGGAGCCCGCGTTTCAGGCGTATTCATGCGCTGGCCGCAACACTTGTCCGGGGGATGCGAGTCCCATGCCCGGACACCAGCGTTACTATCGCGGCCGCACCACGGCTCGAAACAGCCAGCCCGTGACCGCGCCCGCGGGAGCCGCGTGGGAGTGGCAGTCGAGCGAGCCGAGCGTTGTGGCGCAGACCGTTCCTTCCGAAACGCTGCCGGTGGTTGCATTTACGGTGCTGCCGAAGAACGGCACAACGCGCATTTCGGCATCCATTGTTGGAACGGCTTTTTCCAGCAGTGCCGAGGCGCGCGTGTTTCTGTGCGAAAATCCGTGGCCCGCTTCTTTGCGGGAGGACGGCTTTCCTTATCAGGATGAGAATTTCCTTATTATAATAATCTGCAAGTTCTATTTTTCCTTCTTCTATTGCCGCGATCGGGGCGAGCCCGGCGCTCGCGACGACGCGCCCTCCCTCAACGCGCCCATTATCAACGAAACGAGGACGAGCGCCTCGGGAGCAACGCTCGTGCGCGAACTCTTCTTTATACAGCCGAGCGGGAGCGCCCCGGGCGCAAGCGACGCCATTGGCGTCCGCGTTCTCGCCAATCCGGAGCACCGGGGCGTTTCGGAGTGGTACGGGGCGCAGTCGTTCCCCAAGGGGGACCCGACCACAACGTCGGTTGACGGATACCAAGCGCTTGAGGACGGCCGAACCATGTACGTTGCCGCTCCGAACGATACGGATGGCCCGGCAGGAGCGGGACGCGTTTTTCCAAACATCTACCTTGTATCATATAATGATGGCGCGCACCCAGCCACCGCCGCCATTGCGGATGAGCTTGTTGCCAACTGGCGTTTTAATGTGAATGTTCCTGATGCCGGAGATCGCGACAAGCTGCGTTTGGATTTTGCGCGCCTTGCGGACGGCAGGCGGATTGCGGACATTCTTGCCTCCCGGCCCGCTCCGCTCCTTTTGCCTTCAGGCACGTTTATTGCCGACCAATCGAACAGCGCGTGGCCCTCGTGGAACGATACGCTGGGGCCGCTCCTCGGCACCACGCTTCCGGTTGACCCCGTGAACACGCTCGCGTGCGGGGCCGGCCATCCTTCGCCCTACTGCTTTGTGGAAGGGTCGCCAACGCGCGCCCCTTCGTTCAGCTGTACTGCCTCCTCCCGCGCGTATTTCTACCGCGCCGACGCCGCGAGCGCGCGCCTTTCGCTGACGCTTGAGTACCCGAATCCGGCGCAGTGGAGCTTGGGGAACGGCTGGGGCGTTGTGAGCGGCAGTTGCGCAAACATTGAGTTTCGCGCGGATTATTAGTATACTAGAATCATATGTTTGAAGATCAACATCAACAACAAAATCAAGTTGAGGATATTTTTAAAGAAACAGATGCCCCGCGAGCGCCGGAAACCCCTCGTCCGCACATTCCCCAGCCCGGACCTCCCTCGGCGCTCGCGGGCGGCAAACTCCAGCCCGTGGCCTCCCAGGGAACTCCGGCTGTTCCCGCATCCCAACTCTCGGGAGGAAAATCTCCGTTTCCGATTGCGCGCGTGCTTGTGATTACTCTAGCGGGCATTGTGGTGGTAGCTGGCGGCGCTTTTGGATTTATGTGGTGGCAAGGGCGTTCCGAGCCGGAAGCGAGCGCTCCGACACTCGGCGCTCCCGGCCAGACAGAGAGCATTCCGACTCCTCCGGAAGCGCTCGCTCCGGCTCCATCAACCAAAACCAATCCGCTCGACGAAGCGTTTACCGATTTTCAAAATCGTTCGGTTGAAGGAGCGTTGAACCCGCTCGGGGAAAGCCCGACCGGGAGCGTTGATACGGACGGGGACGGCTTGAAGGACGCGGAAGAGGCGACTGCAGGAACCAATCCCCGGCTCGTTGACACGGATGGGGACGGACTGACGGACTGGGAGGAGGTTGCGGTGTTTGGAACCGACCCATTGAATCCAGATACTGATGGTGATACCTACTTGGATGGCGAAGAGGTGCAGAATGGCTACAATCCTGCGGGCGCGGGAAAACTTTTGGATTTTGAGAGCGCCCGAGAAACCGTTCAATAGAGGGCTCTTACTATGATGTTCGGGCTCGGGAAAAAATCAGCCAAAAAACAAGCAACCACTCCGGTGGCCGCTCCCGCGAGCGCGGGAGCGGCAATTCCGGAGGAGCGCATTATTACCATGCCTCCGGAGTATCGGAGCGTGGCTCCCTCTTCGGGCAAAAGCAGCAAGCGAGCGTTGATTATCGCGGGCGGCTCCGCGCTGTTTCTCGTTGTCGTGAGCGCGGGGCTGTACGCGTTTTTCTTTTTAGGAGGAGAGGAGCCGGCCGCCCCGGAGGCAAAAGAGCTGCCCGTTGCCACTCCCCGCGAAATTGAAACGCCGCCCGCGGCAGAAGAGCCGCAGGATACGATTATTCGAAGCCAGGCGTACACGCCCGCCGGCGAACTTCTCGGAGAACTTGCCATGACTGTTCCTTCCGAGGTTGCGGAGCGGTACGGGGCCTCCATTGGCATTACCGTGTTGGGCGAGGAGGACGTGGCTCTGCCTGCGGATATCGAACACTACGGCGGCATGTATTCACTCTATCCGAACGGGCTTTCGTTTAGCCAGGCAGTTTCTCTGGAAGCGATTGTTACTGATTTGACAGCAACGTCGAGCCGCGAGGGCCTGTACCCCGCAACGCTCCGCGGCACGACATGGGAAGCGATTGCCGGCTACCAGGAGACGCTCGCCGGCTGGTCGTTTGCGTTTGAAAAATTTCCGGTCGGACCCATTGCCATTGTCCGTAGTGCTCCCGCAACCGAGAGCGAGGAGGCGCCCGGCGCGGTGCGCTCTTCCCCTGACACGGACGCTGACGGGCTCACGGACCGCGAAGAGCTCCTCTTGGGCACCAATGTTTCATCCGCGGATACGGATGAAGATACCTACGATGACCGCACTGAACTGATGAACGACTACAGCCCCCTTGGCGCGGGGCAGAAAATTGCGGAGGCCAATCTCGTGGCTTCCTACACCAACCCCACGTATGGCTACTCGGTGGCATACCCGCGGGCGTGGCTCGCGAACTCGCTCGATACCACCAACAAGCAAGTGCTTTTTATTTCCGACACCGAAGAATTTTTTGAGATTCTCGTCGAGGAGAATCCCCTCAACACCCCCATTGCGGAATGGTACCGCGCACAGTCGCCTTCGCTTGCAAACGCCGCGCTTTCGGCAACTATTATAGATGGCGTGCCAGCGGTGTGGAGCGCGGACGGGCTTACCCTTTACGCGGGCCGCGACGGACTCGTGTATATTCTGACGTACAACAAGGGAACGCTCGACGCCGTTAATTGGCCTGCCATGTTCGAGTACTTTCACAAGCACTTTCGTTTTGGCAACACTGCGGCCGCGGCTCCCGGCGAAAGCGCGAGCGAGTAGCGTCGGGTATGCGCATGCTCCTTACGAACGAGGCGCCGCGCGCCGGCCGCATTCCGCGCGTCGCGTTTTTGGCGCTCGCCCGCCGCGCTTCGCGCGAGCTTTCACGCCGCGCCCCGTCCACTGCGAGAGCAGGGGTTGCAGTGAGTTTTGCGAGCGAGGCAACGTCGAAGCGCTTGAATCGCGCGTACCGCGCCAAGAACAGCGCAACCAACGTGCTCTCGTTTGCATCCGATAGCCCCGAGGAGCTCGGGGACATCATCATATGCGCCCTAATTGCCCGGCGCGAGGCGGAGAGCATGGGGATTGGATTTAACCGGTGGGTGAGCTACCTTTTTGTGCACGGACTCTTGCACCTTGCGGGTTTTGGACACCAAACGCCTCGGGCCGAGCGCGTCATGGAGGCGGCCGCGCGCCGGATTCTCGGGAGAGCGTATCCTTTCTCATGACGAGTATGTATGTGGTGAAAAAAGTTATGCGCGCTTTCAAAGGGCTCGGCTCGGTGTTTGCGGCCGAGATGAGCGTTCGCATTGAGCTTGCACTCTCTCTTGGCGTGATTGCGTTTGCCTGGTGGCTCGGCGCGACTCGGTTCGAACTGGTTCTTGTCGTTGCGGCCGCCTCTGCGGTGCTGGTTCTCGAGAGCGTGAACACGGTTCTTGAGCGCGTTATTGATTTGGCCGAGCCGAGGTACCGAGACGCGGTCCGGGAGGTGAAAGACGCCATGGCCGGCTTGGTGCTGCTTGCCGTTCTCGGAGCTTTTGCGGCCATACTCCTCGTGCTTTGGCCTCTTGCGGCCGCTCGGTTTTCGGGAGCGGGGTGAATCCCTCCCCTCGCGAGCCCAGCCCTTCCCGAAGATCTGGGCGAGCGGCTCGGGGTGAACAAAAAAGTAGCGCAAGCGCGTTACATCTGAACACAAAAAGTGTTCAAGATGTGCACAGCTTATACCATTGCCCTAAAGGGGCTTTTTTTGTATACTTCAGACAGTTTTAACTATGAAGTATGTCATTGCGAGGAGTCCCGTACTCGGGACGACGAGGCAATCCCGTCAATTACAGAAACGTCGTATCCAAAAAAGTTTGGGCGACGGTTCGTGGGTGACGGGATTGCCTCGGTCGGGAGTACCCTCCCTCGCAATGACAGCAGCCGTATGCCCTCACCAGCAGAAATTCTCGTCGGGCTCGATATCGGTTCGGCGAATATTCGCATCGCAGTCGGTGAACTGACTCCGGATGCGGAGCGCGTCAACATTATTGGATTGGCCGAAGGCCCGTCATCCGGCGTTTCAAAAGGGAACGTCCGCTCCATTGAAGAGGTGGTTGACGCCGTGAGCCGCGTGGTTGCCAAGGCGGAAAAAATGACCGGGCTTGCGCTCAACCACGCGACCGTTGCCATTTCCGGTTCCCACATTACCTCCCAGGACTCCAAGGGCGTGATAGCGGTTGCGCGCGCGGACGGCGAGGTGCAGGAAGACGACGTGGACCGCGTGCTCGAGGCGGCACAGGCGGTTTCCGTGCCCCCGAATTATGAAATCCTCCACGTGCTGCCGAGGAGCTTTTCAATTGACAACCAAACCGGCATCCGCGACCCCATTGGCATGAACGGCGTGCGGCTCGAGGTGGAGGCCCAGATTATCGAGGGGCAGTCCAGTCACATTAAAAACGTCACCAAGGCGGTGACGCTCTCCGGGCTCTCGATTGACGATTTGGTGCTCGCCTCGCTCGCTTCAAGCGAGAGTTCGCTTTCCGAGCGTCAGAAAGACCTCGGCGTGGCGCTCGTCAATGTGGGAGCGGCAACCACGAGCGTCCTGGCGTTTGAAGAAGGGGACATACTCCGGGTTGCGGTGCTCCCGGTCGGCTCCGGGCACATTACCAATGACATTGCCATCGGCCTGCGGACCAACGTGGACGTGGCAGAAGCGATTAAGCTTTCCTACGGCCACGCCGTGCCCGACCAGGTGGGCAAGAAGGACGAGGTTGACATGCGCACCGTGGACGAGCGCGAGGACGGGACCTTCTCCCGCCGGCACGTGGCTGAACTTATTGAGGCGCGCGCCGAGGAAATTTTCAATCTCGTTGACAAAGAACTCCGGGCCATCAACCGATCCGGAAAATTGCCCTCCGGCGTGGTGCTTACCGGCGGCGGGGCAAAACTGCCGGGGCTTGTGGACGTTGCAAAGAAAGTGTTCCGGCTCCCGGCGGCCATCGGCATTCCCACCGGCGTTGATTCGGCAATCGACCGCGTGCGCGACGCCGGCGTCACCACGGCTGTGGGGCTCGTGATGTGGGCCAAGGCGAACCAACTAGCCGGCCGGAGCTCGTTTGGCGGATTATCCATCAAGGGCTTCGGCGCGGTGGCAGACCAGATTAAATCATTCTTTCGGGTTTTCAAACCGTAAAATAAAGTTTATCGTCCTAATCTCCAGGGGACACTTCTATGGAAATCAAGCCGGAAATCGAAACGTTCGCCAAAATAAAAGTTATTGGCGTGGGCGGCGGCGGAAGCTCGGCGGTCAACCGAATGGTTGAGGAGCGGATTCGGGGGGTTGAGTTTGTGGCGGTCAACACGGACGCGCAGGCATTGCACCACAACAAGGCCAGCGTAAAGCTGCACATCGGCCAGGCCGTGACGCGGGGTTTGGGCGCGGGCATGAATCCGGATTTGGGGCGCAAGTCCGCTGAGGAGAGCCAGGATGAGCTGAAAGACGTGCTCAAAGACACGGACATGGTGTTCATCACCTGCGGCCTGGGCGGCGGCACCGGCACCGGGGCCGCGCCCGTGGTTGCGGACATTGCCCGCGACCTGGGCATTTTGACGGTGGGCATTGTGACCAAGCCCTTTACGTTTGAGGGCCAGCAGCGCCGCTCCATTGCCGAGGGGGGCCTGGAAGAACTCATCGAAAAAGTGGACACCATTATTACCATTCCGAATGACCGGCTTTTGCAGGTGATTGACAAGAAGACCTCGCTCATTGACGCGTTCCGCGTGGTGGATGACGTGCTTCGGCAGGGCGTGCAGGGCATTTCGGAACTGATTACGGTTCCGGGCCTCATTAACGTTGACTTTGCGGATGTCAAAGCCATCATGAGCGGCGCGGGTTCGGCGCTCATGGGCATTGGCCGCGGCTCGGGCGAAAACCGCGCTTTGGATGCGGCCAAGGCAGCCATCGACAGTCCGCTTTTGGAAATGTCCATTGACGGCGCGCGCGGCATTCTCTTTACGGTGGTGGGGTCAAGCGACCTGGGCATGTACGAGATTAACGAGGCCGCCAAGATTATTACGGGCGCGGCCGACGACGATGCCAAGGTCATCTTCGGCGCCGTGATTGACGACGACATGAAGGATGAGGTGAAGGTGACTGTGGTGGCCACCGGGTTTGAGGGCAAGGGCCGCACCCGCGGCGAACCCCTCTCGATTCGGTCCGAGGCGGACCGGGAGCGCACGGCGACCGAACGCAAGCAATCTATCTTTTTTGAGCGCACCGCGGAGTTCGACCCCCCCGCTCGCGGCGGCCGGGGTGATAGAACTCGCACGATTGAAGAAGTGTCCGCCGCCGAGGATGAGGAGGCGGCCGAAGAACTGGAGATTCCGGCGTTCATTCGCAAGAAGATGAACTGAACATGAAGTGCCCGGCGTGCTACCGCGAGAATACCAAGGTGCTCGACTCGCGCCTGTCGGGGGAAGAGAACACCATCCGGCGCCGCCGCGAGTGCGTTTCGTGCGGCTTCCGGTTCTCCACGCGGGAGGAAATGGAGATTCTCGACCTTTCCGTCATAAAGCGGGACGGCACGCACGAGGCCTACTCGCGCGAGAAGATTGAGGCCGGGCTCTCTCGCGCGCTCGAGAAGCGGCCCGTGTCAAAGCAGGAGTTCCGCACGCTCGTGGCGGCTATTGAGCGCGACATTTACGCCCGAAAGCAATCGGAGATTAAAACCTCCTCCATCGGCGAGATTGTGATGCGGCACCTCAAAAAGCTCGACAAGGTCGCCTACATTCGGTTTGCCTCCGTGTACCGCGCGTTTACGGACCTTGAGCATTTTCACGAAGAAATCGAAAATTTAAAACCACGCAGAAAAAAAAGTAACCGAAGAAAAAAGCATGCTTAATGACCCCGAGAAATCAACAAACGAGCTCCTTGCGGAGAACCTTGCGCTGACGCGCGAGATTTACGAGCACACCAAAAAGACCCAGCGCTACATTCTGTTCGGACAAATTTTTACGGTCGTCAAAATCGTCCTCATTGTGGGGCCCCTCATCTTCGCCATCATCTACCTCCCGCCGCTTTTGCGGGAGGCCGCGGGAGCGTACTCCGAGCTCTTGGGCGGCGGCACAGGCAGCACGATTATCGAGGGCTCGAGCTTTGTCAATCAATTGTTCGGCGGGCAATAGTATGTTTTTTTCGAATATCCCCCCCTCAATCAAACGCGCATTTGTCGCCACGCTCCTCACGAGCGTGGTTGCTGGCGGACTCGTAGGCGGAGTGACCGGCGTGTTGGTTGCCGGCTGGGCCGCGGACGGATTTTGGCCGCGCCTCACCTCTGCCTTTGGGCTCGGCTCTTCCGCGCCGGGCGGCGCGGGGGGCGAAAACAGCCAGGCCGTTGTTGAGGATTCGGCGGCCGTGGAGGTTGTTGCCGCCTCTTCGCCGGCCGTGGTTTCGATTGTGGTGACGCAGGATCTTTCGGAGCTTTACAGCCGCACTGGGCCGCTGTTTCCGTTTGATGATTTTTTCTTTTTTGGCACGCCCGACGTGACGCCTCCCCAAGGCCAGCAAGAGGTGGGCGGCGGCACGGGATTCATCATCACCTCGGACGGCATGATTGTCACGAACCGCCACGTGGTGTCGCGCGAGAATGCCGAATACACGGTGGTGACAAACGACGGGACGCGCTACGAGGCAGAAGTGCTGGCTCGGGACACGGTGCATGATATTGCCATTCTCAAGATTTCAGCCGATACGCTGCCAGTGCTGGATTTGGGCGACTCTGACCGCATACAAATTGGCCAGACCGTGATTGCCATTGGGAACTCTTTGGGCGAGTTCCGCAACACCGTCACCAAGGGCGTGGTTTCGGGCATCAACCGCCGCGTGGTGGCCGGCGACGGGAGCGGCTCCTCGGAGGTGATTGAGGAGGCCATTCAGACGGACGCGGCCATCAACCCCGGCAATTCCGGCGGCCCGCTCCTCGATCTTTTCGGCAAGGTGGTGGGCGTCAACACCGCGGTATCGCTTGAAGGCCAGCTTATTGGGTTTGCCATTCCCATCAATTCCGTGAAGAGCATCATCGAGAGCGTGCGGGAGTTTGGCAGAATCGTGCGGCCGTTCCTCGGGGTGCGCTACATTTTGCTGAACGAGGAGATTGCGCGTGCCAACAACATTAGCGGCATTTCCTACGGCGCCTTGGTCCTTCGCGGGGAAACGCGCACCGACCTTGCCGTGGTGCCGGGTTCTCCGGCCGACAAGGCCGGCATTGCCGAGAACGACATTATCCTCGAGGTGAACGGGGAGCGCGTCACGTTCGAACGCGGACTTGCGCGGCTCATTGATACGTATCGGCCCGGCGATGCCGTGACGCTCAAGTTGTACCGCGACGGAGAGGAGCAAGAAGTGCGCGCAACATTAGTGGAACGTGAATAGAAATTGTATGCAGCATATCATTACCCAGTTACAAGAGCTCTCCCAAAAGATTGAGGAGACAGGGAGGTTGCTTTGACCTTGCCAAAAAGCGCGAGCGGAAAACCGAACTCGCAACGCTCGCGGCAGAGCCGAACCTTTGGGACAACCCCGAACGCGCCCGCGCGGTAACCCAGGAATTGGCTGACACCGAACGGGAGCTTGCGGCGTGGGAGAGCTTGGAGCGCGAGGTGCGCGACACCGCGGAACTCGCGCACGAGCTTTCCGGAGAGGGGGACGCGGATCTTTCGCGGGAACTGACAAAAAAAACGCATGAGCTTGCCGCGCTCTTCGACAAGCTCTCTTTTGCCGCGCTTTTTACCGGCCTGTACGATTCGCGAGGTGCCATTGTTTCCATAAGCGCGGGCGCGGGCGGCACAGACGCGCAGGATTGGGCCGAGATGCTTGAGGCCATGCTCGGCAACTACGCGGAACGCAGGGGGTTTCGCGTGAAGAGCGTTGACCGCCAGCGCGGGCAGGAGGCCGGCATCAAGAGCTCCACGTTTGAGGTTGCCGGCTCCTATGCGTACGGGTGGTTTGCGAGCGAGGCCGGGGTGCACCGCTTGGTG
>CAZBWF010000009.1:0-15662 GCA_964495675.1 uncultured Gammaproteobacteria bacterium | reverse complement strand
GACAAAATGGCGGACCAAATCAGCGATGCCATTCTTGATGACGCGCTCTCGCAGGATGCGGAATCGCGCGTGGCGGTTGAAACACTTCTCACCAACGGCTTGGCTGTGGTTGCCGGCGAAATGCGCACCCGCGCTTACGTTGACGTGCCTTCCATTGTGCGTGGCGTGGTAAAGGATATTGGCTATCACAATTCGGACATGGGGTTTGATTGGGAGACGTGCGGGGTGACGGTTGCGATTCAGGAACAATCCGCTGATATTGCTCGCGGCGTTGACCCCGCCGCTCGCGAGCGGCGGGGCAAGCCCGCAAGCCGCAAAGAGGACTTGACGAAACTCGGTGCGGGGGACCAGGGCCTGATGTACGGGTATGCCACGAGCGAAACCCGCGAATTGATGCCGCTTCCCATTGTACTCGCGCACAAACTGGTCAAGCGCTTAACGCTCCTCCGCAAGAACGGCACCCTGCCATACCTCCGTCCGGACGGCAAATCCCAGGTAACGCTTGAGTACCGCAACGGGCGGGCAATCCATTTGAAGAACGTGGTGATTTCGGCCCAGCACCACCCATCCGCAACGCTTGAGCGCATCCGGCGCGACATTGTCTCGAAGGTGATGAAGCCCATACTCCCCAAGAAACTGTTTGACCGGAAGACGGATATTTTTGTGAACGCCACGGGCCGGTTTGTTGTCGGCGGCCCCAAGGGCGACACCGGGCTCACGGGCCGCAAGATTATTGTTGATACCTACGGCGGCGTGGGCAGCCACGGGGGCGGATGCTTTTCCGGCAAAGACCCATCCAAGGTAGACAGGTCCGGTTCGTACGCGGCGCGGTGGGTGGCCGTGAATCTGGTGAGCGCCGGGCTGTGCAGCCGGGCCGAGGTGCAGGTTGCCTATGTCATCGGCGTGCCGGAGCCGCTCTCCATTAACGTTAATTCATACGGCACGGGCGTTGTGTCGGATGACGAGCTCGCCCGGGCCGTTTCTAAAGTGTTTGATTTGCGGCCGGGCATGATTATCAAGCACCTTGGTCTGCGGCGGCCTATTTTCCGCCAGGCCGCGGCCTATGGGCACTTTGGGAGGCCGGAATTGAAGTTACCTTGGGAAGCTCCAAATCAGGTAGCCGCGCTTAAGCGGGCTATTGGGCGGAATTTCCAATAACCAATTTCCAAATTCCAAACAAGCTCCAAATTCCAATGGCCAAAATTCAAAACATTTGGTTATTGGAAATTGGCATTTGGAAATTTTGTTACTAGTAGATGGGTTATGAAATACGATATTGCGGATAAAAAGTTAGCAGGAGAAGGAAAAAAGAAAATCGAGTGGGCCAGCCGCGAAATGACGGTGCTTGCCAAGATTGAAGCACGGTTCAAACGCCAGAAGCCGCTCAAGGGCCTGCGCATTGCCGCGTGCTTGCACGTAACCACGGAAACCGCGCGCCTGATGCAAGTGCTGAAAGCAGGGGGCGCATCCGTAGCGCTCTGCGCTTCCAATCCACTCTCCACCAAAGACGATGTTGCGGCATCGCTCGTTGTCCACGACAAAATTCCGGTATTCGCGCGTTATGGCGCGAGCCGGATCATGTACTACCGCCACCTCAACGCAACGCTCGCGACCAAGCCGCACATCACCATGGATGATGGCGCGGACTTGCTCACGCTGTTGCACACGCAGTACAAGAAACACCTGGGCGCCATGCTCGGTTCAACCGAGGAGACCACCACCGGCGTCATCCGATTGCGCGCGCTCGCCGCGGAGGGCAAGCTTGGCGTGCCCGTGATTGCGGTGAACGACGCCCAGACCAAGCACTTTTTTGACAACCGGTACGGAACCGGACAATCCACGCTCGACGGCATCATCCGCGCGACCAACGTGCTCATTGCCGGGAAAACCGTGGTGATTGCGGGGTATGGCTGGTGCGGCAAGGGCGTGGCCATGCGAGCGCGGGGCTTGGGCGCGCACGTGACCATCGCCGAAGTGGATCCGGTTCGCGCGCTCGAGGCAGTCATGGACGGCTTTTCGGTAGCGCGCATGACAACTGCCGCGCCGCATGCTGACCTCATTATTACAGTCACCGGAAACCGAGAGGTGGTGGACAGGGGGGTGTTTGCCCGGCTCAAAGACGGGTGCATACTCGCAAACGCGGGGCACTTTGACGTGGAGATTGATTTGGCAGGGCTCAAAAAAATGGCTCGTGGGGCATCAGCCCCGCGGCCGCACGTGACTGGTTATCGGCTCGCGGACGGGCGCACTGTTTACGGGCTGTCCGAGGGCCGGCTCGTGAATTTGGCGGCCGCGGAAGGCCACCCCTCCGCGGTCATGGACATGAGCTTTGCGGGCCAGGCCCTCTCCGCAGAACATCTTGCCAAGCATGGCGCGCACCTCGAACCCGCGGTATACTCCTTGCCCGCCTCGCTTGACGCGGGCATTGCCGAAATGAAGCTTGTCGGCATGGGAGTTGCCTGCGACAAACTCACGGAGCGCCAGCAGAAATATCTTTCCTCATGGAGCGAGGGGACATAGCATGTGTCATTGCCGCGCAGTACGATGATCCGCCGACAGGCGGATTTTTGTTTGGTATCACCTGCGCCTTTGTGGTATAATACACACCGTATTCATCCACGCACTATGGCTGATATTACCTCATTTTCCGGAGCGCAATTGCTTGAGCAGGCGACCGTTGACGCTATCAAGCGCGAGGCCGCGGCCATTGTTGCCCGAGCCGATGTTGCTGGTGCGTGGAAAGGAGCGGGGCACCTTAAAAAAGAACTGTCTCTCGTTCCGCAGGAAAAGGTTCAGTCCGTTTTGCCGGAGTATCGGCGGATTGTTGCAAAACTGAAGGCGCTTTCGCTTCCGCTTTTGGACGAGGCCGAGGTTAAAAATCTTCTGCAGAACAATCTTGCTTTTTTGGAAGACGCTGACGCGCAGCGCTTGGCGGTTGGGCTCTCCGCGTGGCTCGCGATGCAGGAGGGCGCGGAGCGTGAAAAACTTTTGCATGAGTTTTCCGCGCTTGCGCCTGGTTTGTTTAAAGAGAAGGGGTCTTTAGATGACGACGAACAGCGGGAAATAGAAGATCATGCCAAGCTGGCCGAACGCCTCGATGTATCATCGGCCGCCATAGACGCCGATTCGGTTGCCGAAAAAATTGCCGGTTTGGCCTCATCGGTTTCTGATAAAGCATCGTTTGTCCGCCGCGGCCGCGCGCTCGTTGAGTCGCGCTTGCGCGACGTGCGGACTTCGGCCCAGCTTTCCGAGTACCTCCGCAGGCCGCTTGCCGTGGGCGGCCTCGGGTTATCCGAGGAAGCGGCCGAACAGGCGGGGCGGCTTGTCGAGCAGGCCTACCAAGGCGTTCATGTGTCTCCTCCTCCAGCTCCAAAAATCATTCCCGTAGCGCCATCTCCACGGCCTTCATCAGCTCCATCTCCAGAATTAGTACCAACACCGCCACCTGCTCCACTTCCGGTAAAGCCCCTGCTGAAACTGCCAACATCGCCACCTCCGCCCCCGGCAAAAGCGGCTCCTGCGCCAGCCGCACCAGTTTCGTCGGCTGAGGTTAAACCCGCTATACGCCGCTCCAATCGCCCGACAGGCGGAGGCGCAGAAGGCAAGCGCCGCCTGGACGACATTGCTCCCAAGACCGTGAGCCCATCGCAGCAGCTTGCCACGCTTACGATTGACGACTTCCGCTCCTTTGGAGACGCCAATGCGGCTTCGGAGCGCGTTCTCGCTATGGTGGGGAACATTTCAGAAACGCTCGCCGACCGGCTCGCGGCCATTGACGCGTTCCGACAGAGCCCGTTCTTTCGCCAGTACCTTGCCCTGGGCCGCGCTTCGCTCTCGCAGGGCAAGAAGCTTGCGGAGGTGCTCGCGGACAGCGCCGTCAACCCGGACACGATGACGGAAGATGAATTTTTTACCATCGCGTCGCTGAATACTAAGATGAAGTAGCATGCCGCAGTTCGTGGTTCCTCAATTCATTGATGTCGAGGATAAAATCATCGGCCCCATTACCACGCGCCAGTTTATCATGGGCGTGGTGGTGCTCCTCTTTCTCTTTCTTGCGTACCGTCTGGCGGATATCACGCTCTTCATTCTGGAGGCGGTACTACTCATGGGGCTCTACGTGCTCGTTGCGTTCGTCAAAGTAAACGGCCGGCCCTCGTACTACTTTCTGTTGAGCATGCTCCGTTCGATTAAGCGTCCGCAGTTGCGGGTGTGGGACAAAGGCGCGGTTCCCGTAACGCCCACAGCGCCTCGAGTTGAGAAAGCTGCGGACGAAAGTACGGAGCCGGTAGTGCCGAAAAAGAAACTCGCGGAAGGCCGGCTCTCATCGCTCGCGCTCCTCGTGGATACCGGAGGAAAATATCGTCCCGAAGAAATTTTAAAGAATCAAGCCGATGCCCAAGTCCAAGCTCGCAAATAAAAAAACATCCGCCTCCACCCAGCAGTATTTGGATATTGCCGAAATCCGCGATGACCTCGTGGTGATGAAAGACGGGGGGCTGCGCGCCATACTGCTCGTTTCCTCCATTAACTTTGCGCTCAAATCCGAGGACGAGCAGAACGCGCTCATTCAGGGGTATATGTCGTTTTTGAATTCTTTGGATTTTGAGCTCCAGATTGTCATTCAATCGCGGCGGCTGAACATCGACCAATACCTCGCGGGCCTCGCAGGTAAAGAAAAAGAGCAAACCAATGAGCTCTTACGCACCCAGATACGGGAGTACCGCGATTTCATCGGCCAGCTCGTTATGCTGGGCGAAATCATGGGCAAGCGGTTCTACGTTGCGGTGCCGTACAATTCGGACACATCCCGTTCTAAGAGTTTTGTAAGCCAGCTCGGTTCGGTTTTTTCGCCATCCCGCGTCATCCGGCTTTCGGATAAGCTCTACGATCGGTACCGGGGACAACTGGCGAGCCGGATTGAAAAGGTTGCCTCGGGCTTGGGCTCCATGGGGCTCTCGGCGGTACAGCTCAATACCCAGAGCTTAATCGAGCTCTACTATACAAGCTACAACCTGGATCTTTCGTACAGCCAGAATGTTCCGGAACAGAAAGATATGAAGGTGGAGGAATAATATGCTCGGCTTTGGAAAAAAGAACAATCAAGAAAGCACGCCGGCGCCTGTTGCGGCAGCGGAGCAAGAGATGGAGCTGATCACCTCCGAAAAAGTGCTCGCCCAAGGCGCCACGGCCATCCGCGATCTTATTGCGCCCGCGTCCATGCGCGTGCAAGCCGACCACATGGAGCTGAATGGCCAGTTCGTGCGGACGTTTTTTGTCATCAATTATCCGCGGTACGTCAACGTCGGGTGGTTTTCGCCCATTGTCAATTTTTCGGCCACCATGGACATTGCCATGTACGTGTACCCGGTTTCCTCCGCCATCGTGCTGAACCAGCTCAAGAAAAAGGTGGGCAACCTCGAGGCCCAGCTGATTCAAGATCAAGAGAAAGGCGCTCCGCGGGATCCTTTGCGCGAAACCGCTCTCCGCGATATTGAACAGCTCCGGGACGATCTCACGCAGGGCATTGAGCACTTTTTTCAGTACGGCCTCTACATTACGATTTACGCGCGTTCTGCCAAAGAGCTTGATGCGCTCTCGGAGCAGATTGAAAACACGTTCGGCGAAAAGCTCGTGGGCACGCGCCGCAGTTTGTGGCAGATGGATCAGGGGTTCAACTCGACCCTGCCCCTCGGCAACGACGAACTGGGAGTTGCCGTGAACATGAACACGTCGCCCATTTCTTCCTCGTTTCCGTTCGTTTCTTCGGAGCTCTCAAGCGATTCGGGCATCCTCTACGGCATCAATCGCCACAACAACTCGCTTATTCTTTTTGACCGGTTCAGTTTGCCGAACGCGAATGCCGTGGTGTTCGCCACTTCGGGCGCGGGCAAGAGCTACGCCATCAAGCTCGAGGTGCTGCGGAGCATGATGATGGGCACGGACGTGATCATCGTGGATCCGGAGCGCGAGTATCTCCACCTTTCCGAGGCCGTGGGCGGCACGTACGTTGACATTTCCTTAAACTCTGAGAGCAAAATCAACCCGTTCGACCTGCCCCGCGCCGTAGGGGAGGGGACCTCCACCGCGGACATTCTCCGGAGCGCGGTGATTACCTTGAAAGGCCTGGTGCGCCTCATGCTGGGGGAGCTTTCAAACGAAGAGGACTCAATTGTCGACCGGGCACTCCTTGAAACCTACGCCAAAAAAGATATTACCGCTTCGAGCAATCTGGCGGCAGTCGAGCCGCCGCTGATGCAGGATTTGGCCCAGATTTTGGACGGCATGGAGGGCGGCGCCTCACTTGCCGAGCGCCTTCGCAAATACACGGAGGGTACGTTCGCCGGGCTCCTTAACAACCCGACCAATGTTGATATTTCAAACCAACTGGTGGTGTTTTCGGTGCGGGATTTGGAGGACGAGCTCCGCCCCATGGCCGTGTACACCATCGTCAACTACATCTGGAACGTGGTGCGCTCCGAGCTCAAGAAGCGCATCCTGGTGGTGGATGAGGCGTGGTGGCTCATGCAGCACCAGGACAGCGCCAAGTTCATTTATGCGCTCGTCAAACGCGGCAGAAAGTACTACTTGGGCGTCACCACCATCACGCAGGATGTGAACGATTTCCTCGGAAGCCCCTACGGGCAGGCCATTGTCACCAACTCCTCGCTCCAGCTCCTGTTGCGCCAATCGCCCGCGGCCATTGACCTCATAACCAAAACATTCCTGCTCACCGAAGGAGAAAAGTATCTGCTCTTGGAGTCGAGCGTGGGAGAGGGCATTTTCTTTGCGGGCTCCAAGCATGCGGCAATCAAGATTGTCGCATCCTACGTGGAAGACCAGCTCATCACTTCGGATCCCCGCCAGCTTTTGGAAATTGAGCAGGCCAAGAAAGAGTTTGCCCGCGAACAAGGAGCAGAAGCCCAGCCAGCAGTTCAAACCCAATAAGGCACTCATATGTTAACTGATCGTACAAAACTTCTCATGCTGATAGTCGGCGCGCTCGTCGTCGTGGCTGTTATTGTCCTCGCGGTGCTGGGCGTGTTTCCGACTTCGCGGCCAGAGCCGGGGCCGGCAAGCGACGAGGCGGCGCTTGAACTCCCGGAACTCGATGAGCCGGATATCGGCGTGGAGAACGCTGTTTTTGACGCGGCGAACCCGGGTCCGGTAGATTCCGGAGCGAACGAATCCGGCAACGCGCTCTTTGTCGCGGCGCGGGATGCGGCGGAATTTTTCGTGGAGCGCTTCGGCACGTACACCAACGAGACCATCGGCGCTTCCGTTGACGATCTCGCCGGATTTATGACGCCGTCCATGCGGGAATGGGCGCTCTCGTTTGTCGCGCTCGAGCCGGCCCGCGAGGGCGGATTCTCCATCGCCACCGAGGTGCTGGGGAGCGAAACGATTGATTTTTCCCCGGAAATCCGCAGTGCCGAGTTTAAAGTTTTAACGCGCCGCGCCGAGAGTTCATCCGGCGGGAGTGAGGCCTACGAGCAATCCGCGCGCCTTGACCTGGTGCAGGATTCGGACGGCGAGTGGAAGGTGCAGGGGTTGTTCTGGGAGGAGCGCGGGTAGTATGCCCCAGACGGCTCCGCGCGATGTCGCGCCCGGAGAAGAAGAGTTCATTGCGCGCGATTTGCAGCGAGCGCGAGCGCCGAGAGACCCAATCCCGCGGCTCCGCATGAGCGAGAGCGAAGAATCCGGCACCGAGGAGAGCATGAGTAGCGCCATGCTGGGCATTGACAGCTACGGCGAGAGCACCGGCGAAACCATTGATGGGCGCGATGAAGGGCGCATTGCCCGGCGGCTCCGCGAGCGGCTCGAACAAAAGCGCCAGCAGTTAAAAAACGGGGCCCAGGCAGTTCAAAAGGCGCAAACAGCCATCAAATGGGGAGCTCGCACTATTCGTTTAATTGCAGCACTATGGCCGTACCTTGTTCCAATTTTGATTGTGTTGGGGGTTATCCTTGGCTTGATTATTATCGCGATGCTTATTATGGCGCTTATGCAATATCTGCAAGGTTCCCAAGCGTTGCCTTTCTAAACTGATAGCTATGCAACCCGGCCATAAAAAAATAGCGTTCCTCGGCTTTATGCTTTTTGCGGCGTTTGTGTTTGCCGCGCCCCTTACTGCGGCCGCCCAGGGCACCACCACACAGAGTTCGGCTGAACGAATCAATGTTAAACTGCAGGTTCCGCTGCCGTTTGTTAAAACCGAGTGCCCGAAGACCGAAACTGTGGCCGTGCGCCAGGAGGATGGAACATACGCCCCGCAGGAGCGGACTGTGAACACAGTGTGCAATTTGCGCGACTATATTTCGGGCGTGTACAAGCTCTTGATCGGCGCGGGCGCGCTCTTTGCGGTGGTAATGATTATCATTGCCGGGTATCAATGGATGTTCTCCGGCGGCTCTTCGGACAGAACCGGCGCGGCCAAAAAGCGCATTTTTGGAGCCGGCATCGGACTCATCCTTGCGCTTCTCTCCTACATTATTTTGAACGCCATTACCCCGCGCCTTGTCGAATTGCGGCTTCCGCAGGTGGACCCCGTGAAGCCATTTTTTTCGCGGCTCGACGAATCGTTCTGTCAAACAGACAAGGACTTGCGGGCGCGGTACGAAACATTGAAGCCCGAGGAGCAGCAGAAGTTTCTTGCCCCGCTCGTGGCCGGCCGGCCCGGCCAGTTTAGCAAGGGATTGGACGATGCGGAATGCGGCACCACGTATCTGATTGCCGACAACGCCGGGCAGTGCACAGGCAACCAGTGCTCAAGCGGCAACCGATCCTCCTGCATCCAGGGCCAGTGCCAGCGCTGGTTCTTGCATGGCAACATCAATTGGAGCGATATACGCTTGCTTGGTTTCTCCAACGCCTACGTCGATAAAATCAAGGTATACTACCTCTGTGAGGGGGACGAACATCCGCGGCAGGTTGCGCCGGTCGCCAATTACCAGCAAGAGCCCACGGCTCTTGGCGCGTACGCTTTTACGAAAGACGTGTTTGTCCCGGGCCAGCCCGGGCTTCTGCAGGCGTACAAAGATCTCGGAGCCGTGGACAGGGATGCGAATAGCATCTCGCAGTATCACGTTATGTGGGACCAGTGCTCCAAGTACGGGGGCTTTAAGGGATTCGTGCTTGAGGTTGAAGTTAACGACGACCGGGGAGGGTGGTGGAACACCTTGCCGACCATTGACGATGATTTTGCGGTTGGAAAGAATTGCGCCTCACCCATTTTCATGACTACGGACAAGGGCGCCAAGCAATACGACTTTGAGAAGATTGATTTCAAGGGCGTGGGCGCAAACGAGCTTTTCAGTTTGGATGATTTTAACAACGGGGCAGTGTGCGACATCGTCATCAATCGCAATTCGTTCCCCGCGCGTTAAGGATTATGCATCCGCGCATAACAGTACTATTGCAGATTACTGGATTTGTACTTGCCGTAGTAATTATTGGCTGGGGTATTTGGGCAGTATTTTTTCGGGCTCCGGGGGCCCCAATCGTGCCGGGGATTCTGGAGCCCGCCGGCGAAGGGGGGCGTTTGCCTGAAATCGGCGAGGGGCCTTCGGGCCAGGTGATAGAGCCGACTGGACCTTCCACGCTTATTCCAGAGCCCGCCGAATCAGCGGGCGAGCCGGACGCGGTTGCCGCGGGCGGGAGAACGCTGGCGACTCCGCTCGTTCAAGAACGAGCGGCGTTTTCAAAAATCGCCGGGGGCCAAAATTTCCAATACTATAATGAGGGCGACGGGCGGTTCTATCGGCTCTCAACGCGGGGAGGGGAGCCGGTACTGCTTTCGAATGAGCGGTTTCCGTCCGTTGAGAACGTTACTTGGTCCGGCTCCGGCGAGCGGGCCGTGCTCGAGTTTCCGGACGGCTCCAATATTGTGTACAATTTTTCAACCGGCGAGCGGGCTACGCTTCCGCGGGCCGCATCCGAGTTTTCATTTTCCCCGGACGAGCAGTCGCTCGCGTATGAGTACCTCCCCGCCAACGCTGACGACCGGTGGGTTATTGTTTCGGACACGAGCGGCCAGGGCCAGCAGTTTGTCCAGCCCATTGGCCGCGAGTCGGTCAATATTCAGGTTGCTTGGTCTCCCAACAACCAGGTCGTAGCCACATACCGCGAGCCGACCTCCTCCGCAGGGGAGGAGGTGTTCTTCATCGGGCTTGCCGGGGAGAATTTTCTTTCCCTCCAAACAGGCGGCTTGGGGTTTACGGGGGCATGGTCTCCGACCGGCAAGCAGATGCTCTACAGCGTCTACAGCGAGGGAACCAATTACAATCCGGTGCTCTACATTGCCGCTGCCGATGGAGAGGACATCGGCCGCAACAACCGCTCGCTCCGGCTTTCAACCTGGCCCGAGAAGTGCGTGTTTTCGGGCGAGGAAACGCTCTACTGCGCCGTGCCGCAATCGCTCGAACAAGGGAGCGGCATATTCCCGGAGCTTGCCGCCAATGTGCCGGACAGCATCTACAAAATTGACCTGGTGAGCAACGCGGCCGTGCCGCTTGCGCTTCCGGAAGCTGAAAGCGGCAGTTCGTTTGCCGTTGAACAATTACTGCTCTCGGAGGACGGGAGCGAATTGTACTTTACGGATAGGGTGAATGGATTTATTCATCGCCTGCGGTTGCGGTAGTATGTCCATCCGCCACAACATCAGCATTGCGTTCCTCATTGTATTGGGGATGGTGGTTGTCCTCTTTTTTGGTTTGGAAATTGTCAAAGAGCAGAGCCGGCGCACCGCGGGCACGAATCCCTACGAGGGCGTCACCCGGCCCGTCCGCTATCCCGAGAGCCCTTCCGAGGGCGACGAACGCGCAACGCTTGTGGTGTATGAGTTCGGCGATTTTACCTGCCCCACCTGCCGAGACGCCCAACCCGCAATGGAGCGGCTGTATGCAACGTACGGCAATCGCATACTCCACGTGTGGAAGGATTTCCCTTTTCTTTCGGATGAATCAACGCGCGCGGCGGTTGCGGCGCGGTGCGCCGGCGAACAGGGCGCTTTTTGGGACTACCATGAGTGGCTTTTTGACAATCAGGCAAAACTCGGCAGTGTTTCGTACGATGCGGGCGCAAAGGAGGTGGGCATTGATGCGGCTGATTTTGGAGCATGCATCGAGGCGGGAAACTACGCGGATGAGGTTGAGCGTGATTTTTTGGAGGGCCAGGCCCTGGGTATAGATGCCACGCCCACATTCGTCATCGGGAACATTGCGTTTGCGGGACCCGTGACGTATGAGGATATGGAGCGGGTGGTAAAGTTGCAGATGGGGGAGTAGATTCTTGCTCTAGTTATATTTTCAGGTTACACTAAGATTTCAAACACCAAACATCAATATCCAAACACCAAGAAAACACCAAACAACCAAAAATCAAAAAGGAGTCATTTTGAAGTTTTGGAATTTGATGTTTTCTTGGTGTTTGATGTTTGGTTTTTGATGTTTTTAAGATTCAGTAGCTATGGCTAGATCAGAAGTACTATACGCTTGCACCCACTGCGACGCGCAGTACCCCAAGTGGCAGGGCCAGTGCGCGGAGTGCGGAAAGTGGGGGACCGTGAAAGAGGCGGAGGGTGGCGCCGCGGCAGCGACCGGCGAGGTAGTGAGTATTGCTTCCTCTGCCGCAGTCAGCCGCATTCCGACAGGATTGCGGGAAGTTGACGCCGTGCTCGGAGGGGGCTTGGTTCCGGGATCTTTGGTGCTCCTCGGCGGGGATCCGGGCATCGGCAAATCAACGCTTGTCCTGCACATGGCATCTGGCATCGCTCTACGGGCGGGCGGGAGCGTGCTCTATGTGTGCGGCGAGGAGTCGCCCGAGCAAATCGGCATGCGGATGGCGCGGATGGGCGTGCGGCCGGCTCCGTTCAAATTTTTATCCTCAACGGACGTCCGCACCGCAGTTGGCGCTCTCGCGCTCCACCGGCCGAACCTTGCGATTGTTGATTCGGTTCAAACGCTTTCAGAAGGAGCGCTTGAGGGTGCTCCGGGCAGCATTGCCCAGATTCGCGCGGTCACCTCGCAACTGCTCGAGGCGGCAAAGCGCACTGGCGTACCCGTCATACTTATCGGCCACGTGACCAAAGACGGAGCCGTGGCCGGCCCCAAGGCCTTGGAGCACTTGGTGGATGCGGTGCTGTATTTGGAGGGCGACAGCACGCATCAGTACCGCCTATTGCGCGGCACTAAAAACCGGTTCGGCCCCACGAACCAGGTGGGCGTGTTCAGCATGGAAGAGCGCGGGCTTGTTGAGGTTGCCAATCCCTCGGAACTTTTTTTGCATCAGGGGAGCCGCCCGCTCCCAGGTTCGGTGGTAAGCGTGGTCATGGAAGGCAACCGTCCGTTTTTAATAGAACTGCAGGCGCTGACCAACAAAACAAACTATGGCTATCCCAAGCGAGCGGCCTCGGGTTTTGACGTTAATCGGCTTGAGCTCATCTTGGCCGTGCTTTCGCGCCGCGGAGGCCTGCACTTGGACAATCAGGACGTGTTCGTCAACATTGTCGGCGGCTTGCGCGTGAAAGACCCGGCTTTGGATCTCGCGGCCGCGCTTGCGGTTGCGTCGTCGCTCTCAAACCAGACCATGCCTGAAAAAAGCGTGGTGCTGGGCGAGCTCGGGTTGGGCGGCGAGGTTCGTTCGGTTGCTCGGCTCGAGGACCGGCTCCGCGAAGCCCGCCGGCTCGGCTTTGAGCGCGCGTACGCGCCGGGCTCGGATTCGAACACCAGCGACATTGCGAAGGCGCTCGCAATTTTGGGAATTGCGAAATAAAAAAAGAGGCGAGTCGCAACAGGGTTGCGAATCGCCTCGTACATTGCCGCTCACCCTGGTGGGTTACGCGGGCTGGCTTGCTTTGCTTGCCTTGAGAAGAACATTCCAAGCGCGCTCGCCGGCCACCAGAGCGTGGCGGTTGACGATGAGCGGCAGGGGCGCTCCGTCGAATTGGTCCGCGGCAATCGCCACGCTTCCGTTCTCGGGTTTTCCGGCCACAATGCCGACCACTTTCACCTTTTGGTTTCCGCCTACGGTGGCTACTGCCAGTTCTTTTGGCCTTGAGAGCCACTGGACGTTTCTCCGGACGAAAAGCGTCGGATCCGACACGCCGTTCATTGCTCGCCGGATTTGCCCCACTCCCCACGCAGACAGGTCGATTTTTCTAACCTGTCCATTTTGGCTCGCAGACATCTTGCACTCCCCACGGTTTTACGTTGGAATCTCCCCCTGTCAAGGTACATCTTGGGTGGCGCTACCCCCCTTTAACAGGACTGACTGACATGGAGGGAGGTACCTTACTGTTTCACCTCCTTTGCATCGTCCCTCCGGCGATGGAACTGTACTGCTCTGCAGAATATCGAGAGGAGGGCTGGCAAGGGCAGCAGGCGCACCGTGGGGAGCACGTGCGCTCTGAACCTTGGTCGTTATATGGCGGCGAACGGGGGGAGTAGATCGTCCGCTTCACCACAGTTCCGACACCTAATGCGTCCCATGGGATGCATTAGGCCCAGCCCTCCTGTATATTTAATGCGCAATTAAGGTAGGTACAGTAGTATCGAAGCACATAAAAACCGTTTTGTCAACTCTGCGCGTCCACGGTTATTCAAAATGGAGTTCGTGCTCATATTTGGCAAGTTCATAGGCAAGTTCCGAGTATGCCCCAAGTTTTGCATCTTCACGCAGAAGATTTTGGGCATGATTCCGGGCCTGCGCCGCGAGCGCCGTATCCGTAAGCTTCGCGATTTTTCCGCCAAAGGCGGATCCGCCTAGGGCGGAGAAGAGGTAGCCGGATTGCGTTGTGCCGTAGAGATCGCCCGGGCCGCGGTGCGCGAGGTCGAGTTCCGCAATTTCAAACCCGTCAGCCGCCGCCGTAAACGCCTCGAGCCGTTTGCGCGTTTCGGCTCCCGCGCGCTCGGCAAAGAGGAGGCAGTAGGACTGCTTCTGGGAGCGCCCCACCCGGCCGCGGAACTGGTGGAGTTGTGAAAACCCGAATCGTTCCGCGCCCTCAATCACCATTACCGTGGCATTGGGGACGTCCACGCCGACTTCAACCACGGCTGTTGCCACAAGCACGTCGAGCGAGCCGGTTTTGAAATCGTTCATGACGCGCTCTTTCTCGGCACTCTTGAGCTTGCCGTGGATGAGGCCCACGCGGCAGAGGGCAAACGGACCTTTCCGCAGTTTTTCAAATTCGCTCGTGGCGGCTGAAACGCCGAGCGAGTCGCTCTCTTCGATGAGCGGACAGACCACAAACACTTGCTCCCCGGCGGCAATCCGTCCTGCTGCGAACTGGTACGCTTCTGCGCGGCCGCGTTCCGGCACGATTCTGGTGTGAACCCGCTTGCGCTCCTTGGGGAGTTCGCGGATGGTTGAAATATCGAGGTCCCCGTAGAGCGTCAAGGCCAGCGATCGGGGGATGGGAGTTGCGGTCATAGAGAGGAAGTGTGGGACATCGCCTGCGGTTTTGTCTTTCAGTTTTTTTCGCTGTTCAACGCCAAAGCGGTGCTGCTCGTCAATAATAATGAGGCCCAGTTTGTTGAAGCTAACGTCGGTTTGAATAATGGCGTGCGTGCCGATGGTGATGCTGATTGCGCCTTCGGCAATGGCTTTTTTAATCTCATTGCGCTGTGTCGGAACGGTCAATTGACCGTTCGTGCTTATTCTGGCGTGCTTGCTCGTTAGGACTGCGACGCTCTTGTCTGGGAACACGGTGCTGATGGTTTGAAAGTGCTGGAGCGCGAGAATTTCGGTGGGCGCCATGAACGCGGTTTGAAAGCCGCCGAGCGCCGCATTGAGCGCCGCAATGGCGGCTACCACGGTTTTGCCGCTCCCCACTTCGCCCTGCAGGAGCCGGTTGGCGGGGCGGCTCTTTTCCATGTCCCGGAGAATGTCCCACGCGGCTCGGCGCTGGTCGTCAGTCAGCCGAAAGGGGAGCGAGCGCACCAGCTCTTGCGTTGCTTCTTTATGAAATGGAATGGCCGGGGCCTCTGCGCGCGCCAGTTGTTGCCGCGAGCGCTCCACCAAGAGCCCCGTCAGAAACAGCTCCTCAAATAGTAAATGCCGTCGCGCTTCTTGATACTCGGCTGTGCTCGCCGGAAGGTGGCTGGCGCGGATGGCGTTCGCCTTGTTTTGTGCTCGCTGGCGCTTCCGAATGGCATCCGGAATTATGTTTCGAAACTCTCCGGCGGCTTTGAGCGCTTGGCTCACCAGAAACCGAATCTGCTTTTGGGTGAGTCCGTACGTGGCCGGGTACACGGGCACGAGCCGGCCCGTATGCAGGGTTTTGGCGTTTTGATATTTTTCAAACGAAGGGTTTTTAAAAAGGCACTCCCGCCAGTCCCGCTCCACCGTGCCTGCGACTATAATGTTCTCTCCCTCTTTCAGCGTTTCGGCAAGGAACGGCTGGTTGAACCAAATCAGCTTGAGCGTACCCGTGCCGTCATCAAGGTAGGCCTCGGTGAGGTTCATTTTTTTGTATGCGGTCTGCCGTTTTTTCAAAGAGGTGAGCGTTCCCGCAATGCTTCCTGTTTCGCCTCCGCGCAACTCGCGGATGCGAAGCATGCGGCTGTAGTCCTCGTAGCGCGCGGGAAAGTGGAGCAGCAAATCCCGGATTGTGGCCACGCCTAATTTGGCAAGCCGTGACGAAGTCACCTTGCCGACGCGCGTGA
>CAZBWF010000008.1:9691-15785 GCA_964495675.1 uncultured Gammaproteobacteria bacterium | reverse complement strand
GGAAGCGTACGCGCGCTCAGATTCGCCCTTTACCATGGCCCAATACACCTTTTCGATGCGTTCATAGTGGTTGTCGCGATCCATGGCCCAGAAGCGCCCGGAAATCGTGGCAATCGAACCCACGCCGAGCCGCGCGGCAATGCGCTCGAGCTGTTGTACGTAGCCCAGTCCGCTATTGAACGCAGTGTCCCGGCCGTCTAAAAAAACGTGCACATACACCCGCTTCAAAGCCGCGCGGTTTGCCAGCTCCAAAAGGGCGTAGAGATGGTCTTGGTGGCTGTGCACTCCCCCATCCGAAACGAGGCCCGCGAGGTGCAAGCTCGAATTGTGCTTCTTGCAGTGCGCAATGGCGCCTGCGAGCGTTTCATTCCCAAAAAAACTGCCGTCCTCGATTGAGGTGTTGATGCGCAGAACCTCCTGATACACTATTTTTCCGGCGCCGAGATTTAGGTGCCCGACCTCGGAGTTGCCCGGCTCGCCCCACGGAAGCCCCACGGCTTCGCCCGCGGCGGCCAAAGAAAAAGTCGGGTAGCGCCGGACAAGTTCGCCGAACGTCCGCATGTTCGCTTGGGTAATGGCATTGCCCCGTGACGCGGCCGCAATGCCAAAACCATCAAGGATGAGGAGGACTAAGGGAGTATTTTTTACTGTGGTCTGCATAGAACTGTCATTGCGAGGAGGCGTACTCGCCGACGAGGCAATCCCGTCAATTCCGCTCCGGGGTCTATTCACGGGATTGCCGCGGTCGTTCGATGAGTACATCTCACTCCCTCGCAATGACACTACTTTTTAAACAAACTTTTCCCGGTCATCTCCTCGGGCACCGGCTGCCCGAAAAGTTCGAGAATGGTCGGCGCCACATCCGCCAGAATTCCCTCTTGGCGCACTTCGGGAAGCGGCGTCCGGCCCGCCGATTCGGCGGGCCATATCCAGCACCACACTTGGTTCTTTGAGTGCTCGGTATCAATGCGGCCAGTTGAGATGTCTTTCATTTCCTCGATATTGCCGTGGTCCGCGGTCACCATGAACGCGCCGCCCCGTTCCGCGACAGCCGCGGCAATGGCCGCAAGCGCCTGGTCTGTCGCACGCAACGCCTCCTGGGCGGCGCGCAAATCTCCGGTGTGCGCAACCATGTCAGTGGCCGCGATATTGACCGCAACAAATTCGTACCCGTCCGAGAGCGCCCGAGTCACTGCCTCGACAAGCGCGGGAGTTGCCATAGCCGGCGCCTCGTTGTAGCGGACAACATCGGGCGAAGGCACCATGAGGCGCTTCTCGCCCCCAACAGGATTCGCATACCCGCCGTTAAAGAAGTACGTAATGTGCGCGTACTTTTCGCTCTCCGCAATGTAGAGCTGGCGCTTTTTGGCAAGAACCATGGGCAGAGTGCGCGTCACATCAACGCTCGGGTAGGCCGTGAGGATGCTGTCGAGATCCGGGCCGAAATCAGTCATGGCCACAAAACGGAGGTTCTGAATTACCTTTGCGGGCTTGAATGTTTCTGAATTTTTCCCGATGAAATTTTTCTGCACAAAGGGCTTGGTGAGCTGGCGCGCGCGGTCCGACCGGTGGTTGAAGAATATGATGGAATCATTGTCCGAAACCGTGCCGACCGGTTTTCCGCCGCTGGTGATAACGGTGGGCTCAATATACTCGTCGCTCCCGCCCGATTCATAGCACGCGTCAAACACCGCGAGCGGATCCTCGGCAGACGCCCCCTCTCCCAGCACAATCGCATTGTAGGTCCGTTCGGTTCTCCCCCACTCCTTTTTCCGATCCATGGCCCAAAACCTTCCAGTGATGGTTGCGATTTTTTGTTCGGGCGAGAGGCGCTTGATGACTTCTTCGGCAAGCCCGCGGCCTGCGCGCGGCGATGAATCGCGGCCGTCGGCAAAAAGGTGCAAAAACACGCGAACAACCTTCTCGCGGCGCAAAAGTTCCAAAAGCGCATAAAGGTGCTCTGGAGTTGCGTGCGCGCTCTGGCCATCCGAGAGCATGCCCATCAGGTGCATGCTCGAATTGTTCCGGCGCGCATGGCCCATGGCCTCCTCAAACGCCGGGTTCTTGAAAAAGGTTCCGTCCGCAATGGACTCCGAAACCACCACCGCATCCTGCTGTATGATTCTGCCCGCGCCGAGGTTGAGGTGGCCGGCTTCGGAGTTGCCGTCCTGGTCCTTCGGAAGCCCCACGTACTGCCCGTGCGCCCACAAGCGGGAGCGGCGCGATTCGGCAAAGAGCTTCTCGAATGCGGGAAGTTCGATTTGCGATATGGGGTTTGCTTCCGAGTCCGGCGCAATGCCCCAGCCGTCCAGAATGGCCAGGACAATGGGGCCGGTGATTAATGGTTCTGGCATAGTGCTTCTTCTAGTTCCATGAGGCGATTATACTTTGCCACCCGCTCCCCGCGCGAAGGAGCGCCTGCCTTGAGGTAGTCCGCTCCGACCGCAACCGCAAAATCCGCAATAAACGCATCGTCGGTTTCTCCGCTCCGATGGGAAACCGCGACCGCGAGATGGTGCTGTTGGGCGAGTTTGACGGCCGCAACGGTTTCGGTGAGCGTGCCGATTTGGTTCGGCTTGATGAGCACCGCGTTTATGGCTTTTTCCCGGATGGCCCTCGCAAGCCGCTTTGGGTTGGTGACCACGAGATCGTCTCCAATAACCAAGAGTCCTTTTGCGGAAGCCGTAAACGAGCTCCAATCAGCCCACGCGCCCTCGCTGAACGGGTCCTCTATGGAAATAATGCCGTACCGAGCGGCCCACCCCCGGTAGCGCTCCGAAAGCGCCTTGGGCGAGAGTTCCTCGCGGGGCGGGGCAATTTCATACGTTTTTCGCTTGTCGTTATAGAATGAACTCGCCGCCGCATCCAGCCCTATCCCTGCGCGAATACCGCTCGGCAGTGCGACTGCCCCAACCGCTTCCGAGAGCATTTCAAACACCTGCTCGATTGATTCGACTTCCGGCGCATACCCGCCCTCATTCCCCACGTCCGTGTCTAAGCCGTGCTCCGCGAGAATACCTCCCAGTGCGTGGAATATTTCGCTCCCTGCCTCCACGTTCTCTTGCGCGTCCGATTGCGAAAACACAATTTGAAACTCCTGCAATGCGAGGTTAGTGCTCGCGTGCTTGCCGCCGTTGACCAGATTCATGATGGGCGCGGGCATGCGGGTGGGGCTCGCAAATCCGAAGGATTGAGCAAGATGCGCATAGAGCGGAACATTTCTCGCGGCGGCTGCCGCTCGCGAGGCCGCAAGCGACACCGAGAGTATGGCGTTCGCCCCGAGGTTTGACTTGCTCGCTGTTCCATCAAGATCAATCATACTCCTGTCGAGTGCGGGAATATCGTCAACAGTTTTGTCAGCAAGCGCTTGAGCAATTATTGTGTTCACGTTCTTGCACGCTTTCAAGACACCCTTGCCCTCGTAGCGCCCGGCATCGCCATCCCGCAATTCGTGCGCCTCGTACGTTCCCGTTGATGCGCCGGAAGGAACGGACGCAGTGCCAGTTGTTCCGTCTTCAAGAGTCACGGTAGTTTCTACGGTCGGATTGCCCCGCGAATCGAGTATCTCCCGAGCGTGAATAGATTTGATTGACGTACTGCTCATATGAGTAGCGGCCGCAACCCCGGCATTCGAGCGCCAGCAAGAAATGCGAGCATGGCGCCGCCGCCTGAAGAAATAAAACCAAAAGAACCATGGAAGCCGAGTGCGGTTATGGCCTCAACCGTGTCCCCGCCGCCGACCAGCGTTGTAGCACGGGATTCGGCAATTGCCGTTGCAAGGCCGGTCGTTCCTGAACGAAATACTTCTTCCTCGAATTTTCCCATAGGACCGTTCCAAAGAATGGTTTGTGCGGCAGCAAGCTTTTCCCGAAACAAGGAGAGGGTTTTTGGGCCGATATCGCCAATGAAACCGTCCGCTCCAACGGCGCTGATCTCAACGACATCCCCGCCGTGCATAACCGCGTCAACGGGCAAAATGAGCTTGGGGCTCTCGAGGGCCCCTGCTTCGGCGAGAAAATCCCGCTCCACCAAGGACGCGCCAACTTCCGCGCCGCCTCCGGCGAGCAGTGTATTCGCGAGCGCGCCTCCCACAAGCACGGCATCGGCAAGCTCGAGGAGTTTTGTAATCAGGGGGAGCTTGGTTTCAATTTTGGCTCCGCCCAGCACGGCCACAAACGGATGCTTGATAGTGGTAATGAAATCTTCAAGATGCCGCACTTCGCGAACAAGCGCGGGTCCGGCAAACGAAGGCATGCCAGTAGCGGGAATGCCCGTGATTGAAGCCGCGTTCCGGTGCGAAGCGCCAAACGCGTCGTTGACATACACCTCGCCCCACTGCGCGAGCATCCGCGCAAAGGCCGGGTCGTTTGATTCTTCTCCTGGCCAGAAGCGAGTATTTTCGAGCATTATGAGCGCCTCGTTGGAATAGTCCGCCGGATTTTCCCCAATGTCGGCCACAAAACGTATTTCGCGGCCGAGCTCGCGGCCGAGCCGCTCCGCACTATCCGCAAGAGAAAACTCGGGGTTAGGGCGCCCGTCAGGACGGCCGCGGTGGCCCGCAAGCACCACATGTCTGGCTCCATACTCCAAAAGTTCCCTGACAACTGCCGCGGCATGTTCAAAGCGCACGTTAAAACCCGCGCTGACATCCACATCCGCACGCAAAAGCACCCGTTTGCCTTCTATATCCTCCCTAGTGTACCGACGCAGATTCATAGATGGAGTATACCAGAAAAAAGGAGGACAAAAAAGTGGCGTAGTATTGTGGTATCGTAGTATTGTGGGTGTATAAATCCACTACAATACCAAAATACTACAATACCATACCACCACTATCTGCATGCTACATCCACAACACCCGCCATCTTGGCAAGTTTACCCGCTTCCTCTCTGAGCGCATCCACAAACCGCCCTAAGGCCTCTTGCGTGGTTGATGTTCCGAGCGTCACGCGCAAGCTCCCGATTGCCGTTTTTCGGTCAAAGCCGCACGCAAGCAGGACAGGGGAGGGATCCAGGTCTCCGGAGGTGCACGCCGAGCCGGAGGAGCAATCAAATCCGCGCTCCGAAAGGCGCATGACCAGGGCTTCGCCCTCGAGCCCGGGAAAACAGAATGAAACGCTTCCGGGCAAGCGCTCTGCCGCATGCCCCGTAACCACCACGCCCGCAATGCGCTCCGAAACTTCAGCAATGAGCCAGCCGCGCAGTTCCGAGAGGCGGGATGCTTCTGCATCTCTCTTTTTTTCGGCCCGCACGAGCGCTTCCGCAAGGCCGATGATGGCAGGCACGTTTTCCGTGGAAGCGCGCCGTTTTAGTTCCTGCCCGCCCCCGAGCTGCTGGGGTAAAAACTCAATCCCTTTTCGCGCGTACAAAACGCCCACGCCCTTGGGGCCATAAAACTTGTGGCCCGAGAGTGAAAGCATGTCCACGTGCAGTTTTTCAACGTCGAGCGTGAGCATGCCTGCGGCCTGCACCGCATCCGTGTGCATGGCGATGTTCCGGCGCTGTGCTTCTTTGCCGATTTCGCTCACGGGCTCTAGGGTGCCGATTTCGTTGTTCGCATACATAATGGAAATGAGAAACGTATCATTGCGCATGGCGGCCAGCACATCCCGAGGATTCACTCTCCCCTGCCGGTCAACGCCGACAAAGGTAACCTCAACTCCGCGCTTTTCGAGGTACTGTGCCGTATCCAACACCGCGTGGTGCTCGATGGCGCTCGTAATGAGGTGGCCGCGAAAACCGCGCGCCTCGGCAACCCCCTTGAGCGCCAGGTTGTCGGACTCGGTTCCGCCGGAGGTGAATATGATTTCATTCGGCCGGCAGTTGAGCACGCTCGCAATCTGCTCGCGGGAGCGCGTGATTGCCATTTTGGCGCGGTGTCCGGTTTGGTGGATTGAGGAAGGGTTGCCGAAATCAACTGAAAAGTACGGCTCCATAGCAGAAAAAACCTCGGAATCGAGGGGGGTCGTAGCCGCGTGATCCAGATAGACACGCTCCTTTGCGCCAAACATATTCCCCTAGTATAACCCTGCCAGCACCCAAACGCCAATACCAAGCATAACTGCGCCCGCAACCGCGTGCAAAAGCCGCACGT
>CAZBWF010000008.1:6894-9681 GCA_964495675.1 uncultured Gammaproteobacteria bacterium | reverse complement strand
TTGGTGGATTGAGGAAGGGTTGCCGAAATCAACTGAAAAGTACGGCTCCATAGCGGAAAACACCTCCGGCGAAAGAGGCGTCGTTGCGGCGTGGTCGAGATATACCCTCGTACGTTTCAACATGCTCCTACTCTACTCTATAGAAAACCCAAATGTCAAAATCCAAAGTTCAAATGAAATCCTAAGCACTAAATCTTAAATCCTAAACAAATCCAAAATTTCAAATCCAAATGCTTCAAACGGTTCTGTTTTAAATTTTGATATTATGATTTGGAATTTGTTTAGAATTTAGATATTAGGATTTAGGATTTTGTTTGGTCTTTGGGCTTTGGCATGTGAGCTTACAGCCCCAACAATACCCACACCCCAATTCCCAACATAACAATTCCGGCAACCGCGTGCAAAAGCCGCACGTGGTCCTGGCGCCATGCCTCGGCGCGCTTGACCGAAACCCCGGCATAGGTAATTGCGGCGAGCACAACCATCGGAAGGACAAAAATAAAATTATACAGCGCGAGGAGTGAGAGGCCTTCCTGGTTGAACGCCTGCTTCGAAAGCAATCCCAGCACCACAATGTAGGGCCCGCTCGTGCACGGAAGCAAGAAGAGTGAAACCGCGAGCGCAATGAGAATGGCGCCCCCGGGACTCGTGATGGAGCGGATGAGGGATTTCATTTTGGGCCGCCACGAGAGCGGCACCTCCATCAAAAAAACCTTGCCATACCAGAGCGCGTCTTTGATGTTCAAAAGCCCGATGAACACCGCAAGCGCCCCCACAACCGCGTACACCCAGAACACGCTTGAAACGCTTGCAAATGCGCGCCACAAGCCCGCGCCCATGGCAAAATAGGAAACAAAAATGGTTGCGATAAATGCGGCGGCCGCGAGGAGTGCCCGCCTCCTGTCGCCCGTGGCAAGCATGGAGGTCATGAGCAGAATCAGCACCGCAAACGCGCAGGGGTTGATGGAATCAGCAAGCGCGGCTGAAACGAGCACTGGCAGCGTACGTTTTGACTCCGGCTCCGAACATCCCGGAATATCCGGGCCGCACGTCGTTGGCGCGCCCTCATCTTCGGCTGGAACATCCTCGTGCTTGATGGCGGACTTGAAATAGTTGATGATGGGCGCGTCGCCAAAACGCGAAGTTCCGTCTGGCGCAATCAAAAATGGGATGCCGCGCGATTGGAGCGGAATGCCGAGCCGGTCCGCCTGTTCATTAAAGAGCGCCGCATCCGCGCGGTTGAGATAGATATCATACCAAACGAGATTCACTTCATTAGGGAGCTCAACGGTTTCGAGATACTCTTCCACGTTGGCGCAGTGCGGACACCCGGAACCCATGAATAACAAATAATCGCCAACCGGGGCTTCGTGGGAAGCGCGTGCGGGTACAACCGCGATTGCGAGCAACAACAGAATGCTGAATAGATACAATCTCTTCATGTACCTTCATCAGTCACGATAGGCAATGTGAACGTGAACATGCTCCCCTTCCCTTCTCCCTCGGACTCGGCCCAAATCCTGCCTCCGTGCGCCTCCACAATCTTTTTGGCGATGAAGAGTCCCAGCCCCGAGCCGCCGGTCTGGATGCGGGTGACTGCCTCGGCGCGGGTGAACTTTTGAAACAGCCGATCGATGTCAGCCGAAGCGATGCCAATGCCCGAATCCCGCACCTCAAACACCACAAGCGATTTTGAACGGGATACGCGTACGTTCACCCACCCCTTTTCCGTATACTTGATGGCGTTGTCAACCAGGTTCATGACCACGTCGTGGATTTTGTCGCGGTCGAGCATCATAGGCGGCAGATCCTCGGCTGATTTCTGCACCGTAAGCTCCAAACTTTTATTCTTGGCCATCTGCTGGATATCAGCCACCACGGCATCAAGAATCTCATAAAACTGCACGGGCTGTTTTTTAACGTCCAAACGGCCGGTTTCGATGCGGGATACGTTCAAAAACACGTCAATCAAGCGCGTGAGCCGGTCTGAAGAGCGGAAAACTTTCTCTAATTCCTCCCGCTGGTTCGCGGCCAGATCTCCATAATCACCCTCCAGGAACATGGAAATGTAGCCCTTAATGCCCGTGAGTGGAGTCCGAAGCTGGTGCGCGGCAATGGAGAGGAACTCGCTCTTTGCCTGGTCTGCCGCTTTCAATTTTTCGTTCGCCTGGCGCAATTCCTCAGTGGCGCGCTCCACCTCCTTTTTGAGCTTGACCGTAAACTGCTTGGCCTCGTCGTAGAGCCGCGCCTTTTCGAGGGCCGTAGCGAGCTGGGGCGCAAGCACTTCGAGGAGGTCGATGTCGTCGCGCGAATACGGGTCCCCGGAGCGCTTGCTCCCCAGCGCGATAATCCCGCCCAGCCGCTCGTCAACCATAATGGGCGCCGCCAAGGCCACATCGAGCGCTGCAAGCGCTTCGATGGTTTCAGACAGCGTAAGGTAGCGGGCCCGGTTCGGCGTATCGTTCCGGAGGCGTTCCAGTTCCTCGGTGATGATGGTATTGTTCTCTTCTTGAAGCTTCTGGATTAACGAATGATTTTTGGCAATCGGCGGCGTGGAACTGCCAATGATGAAAAAATTCTCCGCCGCCGGGGACAGCACGTAAATCCGCGCGTGGCGGACTTTGAGCCGCTCGGCAAGGTTTTTGGAAATGGAGTACACGAGCCCCTCCTGGCTCACCTCCCGCGAAATGGTGGACCCCATGTCGCGCAGGAGCGCTTGGTAGTCGATTTGGCCGCGGTAAAAAATTTTCTCGGTGAGGCGGGCGTAGAGGCGGCGAAACTGATCCG
>CAZBWF010000008.1:4185-6884 GCA_964495675.1 uncultured Gammaproteobacteria bacterium | reverse complement strand
CGAGGCGACCACCGACGCCAGCGCAAGCGCGGCAATGGGAAAGAAATTCTCGGGCGAGAACGGATCGCCCGCAAGCACCCTGAATGCGTACAGCACGCCGCCGATAATGGCGCACGCGGTGACGAACAGAAACACGTACTGCACCGAGCGGCTCGCTACGAGCCGGATATCCATGAGCCGGTACCGCGCAATGGCGTACGCGATGAACACCATCATGATGGCCGTAAACAAAGGCCCGAGCCAGATGAGCTGGTAGTTGCCAAGCAGAGGGTAGATGAGGTTGAAGCACGCCCCGCCGACCGTGGCGACCAGCGTGCCGAGGAGCACGTAGCGGATCTGCAGTTTTCTGATTCCAACGGACTCTTGGCTTTTCTGCCACAAATGCCAAAAGCCAAAACCCGTATACGTAATAAAATACACGGTATACAGCGCGTAATTCCAGCCGAAAATAACATCCTTCCCCCATGGCTGAATAAAGAGCGATTCAATATGGAACGGCGTATACACAAGCCCCATAACCGCGAGCGCGGGAATGGTGAGCAAAAACATTTTAGACCAGCTGATTTTGATGTGCTGATACGGAAACACAATGCCAAAGAGCAAAAATACGTATCCAATAAACGCGGCCGTCACATAGTAAAAACGCGCCCAAAAGAGAGCGCTCTCAAGATCCGTGGCAAGGCGGAAAAACGCCAAGCCAACGGACCACGCCGCCGCGGAAAGCACCACCAGGCCGTAGGTGATGTTGGTGGGGTTGCGGGGATTTCTGGCCAGGACGACAGCGCCCAAAAAGAGATTCAACCCAGCAATAATAAACAAAAATATATCGCGCGGATCCATTTGTGTTTGTTATTTTTTTCTTGCGCTTACGACAATCGCCTGCCCGGCAAAACTGTGCGCAGTTTCGATGTTGGCAAATCCCGCCTCCGTCAACAGCACGCGGAGCGCGCCCTCGGGCAGAAAATGGTACTGCCCGCGCTTGCCTTTCTTTTGAATCTTGAGCGCGTACCAGAGAATTGCGGGCCCGTGGTAGAGATTGTGCAGTTTTTTAACATTGAACACATCCGTACGAGCCGCAAGAAACACTTTAAAAAATTGCACGCCGTGCACCGGAGACGACCACACAAATTGCCCGTTATTTTTAAGCACGCGCTTAACTTCGGAAAAAATCGCGCGGAGCGCATCCGTGCCGCTCCTGCCCTCGTGCGTCTCAATGTACGGAAGCACCAGATTCGCCACAACGCCGTCGAACGAGGCGTCCGAAAACGGGAGGCGGTTCGAAAGATTATGCCTCACGAGCTTGATGCGCCCTTCGCGCGGGGGAGGGCTGAGCTCCGGCAAGCGCCTGCGCAAGTGCGCGAGCATGGTTTCCGTCAAATCAACGGCCGTAACACCGCGAACGCCGCCCTTGCTCTTGCGCCAAATCGCATCCACCATGGCGCCCGAGCCCGTGCCAAGATCCAGCCACGATTCGCCCGCTTTCGGCTCAATATAATCCTCAACCTGTCCCACTAAATCTTTATACGGCTTTGCATCTTCAAGGTACGGGTAGATGGAGCCGTACTTTGGGCCCCAAAATTTTTCGTCTTCAGTTAAAATCTCCGCGTTGTGCATAAGCGAATGGTACGTTGATTATACTAAAAAATGCTCATTCAGGCAAAAAGAAACCCCGCTTTCTCTTCCGTGAGAAAGCGGGGCAGATTCATAGGACGCGCTCCAGCCATTCGCCCACTTCCTTGTGGACCGAAGGCGAAACCGCAATGCTGTGGTGGGCGTGCCGAGCGAACATCAGAAAATCGTCGCAGGAATGGCCGTAGTACTCGCGCCACTCCCGAAGCGACCGTGCCGTGATCAACAGATCGTCCTGCCCGTTGCAGAACAGGACCGGGCACGTGAACGTTGCGGCCACCAACTCGGCGCGGCCTACGTTCGCCACCACGTCCCACAGGAACAGTTCCCGCAAGAGACGGCTCGGCTCCGGCGCCAAGTAGCGGAACAAGTCCTTTGGCGCCCGGAAGTACTCCGCAAAAAGCTCCGGGGTCGGGATTCGGAACTCTCCGCCGAAAAGCTGGCGCAGAGTGTGGACAGGGTGTTCGCGCGTCACCCGCTTGCGCGTTGCCCACTCGAACCCTAAGGGCGAAACCGCGCCGAGCCCCACGAACGCGCGGACTCGCTTGACGGCTTCAGGAGCGAAGCGGAGCATCTCGTGCGCCACAATGGCGCCAAACGAGTGCGCGATGATGATGCAATCGCCGTCATCAGGAAGCGAACTAATCACCTCCCAGACCTTATCCTCCCAGCCGAGCGTGGTAATCGCGGGGGTAAGGGTCCGGATAGTGCGTTCCGCGAAACTCCGGCGGAGTTCATAGTACATGGGGGGTGTATACCACAGCCCACCCACAATGACTGCAGTCAAATTCTGCAAGGCAGGCCTCCTCTAAAAAGAGCGTGGTTTGGGGGAAAACTTTGGTGTTAATTATTAAGTATGACATATTTGAATAAAAAAGTCAATAAAAAATGGAGGGTAGCGTCTGCTACCCTCCTTGACTTGCATCAGTTCCCCCATCCGGAACTGCCTCCACTGCGCCGCGGTTTTGTGTAATCCGGCCCCCAGCCGGTGTAGCCAGCATTCAAATCCACCGGCTGTGGCGCGGGCTTTTGGGGAGGGACGCAGGGTTTGCCCAAATCATAGTAACCCC
>CAZBWF010000008.1:0-4175 GCA_964495675.1 uncultured Gammaproteobacteria bacterium | reverse complement strand
CAACATCTTCAGTCCCCCACCCCAATACCCATTCTTCAGAAACAATCGTGTGGCTCGGGTGATGCATGGCATTTCTCCTTATGACAACGAGCGTTTGGCAGACCAAACTGGACGCTCAATGGTTGTGGAGCGAGGCCTGCTTGCGTTCGGCGGTTTGGCGATAGGGGCGCAGGGGCCCTCAAGATCGCGCCCGGTCCGGCCGCAGTACCGACACGCTTCGACCGTGACCGGACCCATGCCAGCAAGCGTGGTGTGTTTCTTGTAAAGAACATGGTCAGAAAGAGCCATGGCGCCCTCCTTGAATAAAATAATCCCGTCCCCAATGCACAACAAACAGTTGTGCATCAAGGACGGGATTATTCCCGCGGTACCACCTTGCTTGCCTCAAATCCGAGACGGATACAAAAAAATCCGTCAGTAAAACGGATTAGACCACTTTACCGACTCGTGCCCCTCCTTCGCAGAAAGCTACGGAGAGAGACATCGATTAGCCCATGATTACGGGGGCATCCGGGCCTGCACTAGCGCACAAGCCACCTCACTCTGCCCAACCTCCCTCGCCGAATCGGCGGGGAGACAGAGATCAACGGATTTGGAATTGTTAAGGTACGTGCAGTATAGCACGTCCAGATGAATTGTCAAGTCCACCGCACCCCTCACCCTTGCCCTCTCCCGCAGGGAGAGGGAACTATGCTAGTGCGTCTTGATGAATTTCAGCGCCTCCTGATACACCTGCTTTCTTGTGTCGTCCGAAATAATCACGTGCTCGTCGTTGTCTATCATCACCAGCTTTTTATCTTTTGAGCCGAGCCGGTCATACACGAACTTTGCCCCGCGCGGACGGGCGACCGGATCATGGTCCGACTGCAGGACAAGCGCGGGCGCGTGCACGTCTTTCAAGTGCGGCTTGGTGAAGTGGTCTATGAAATGAAAAAACTCAAGCCCGCTTTTGACCGGAATGGAACTATAGGATCCGGTTGCCTCGTACTCCGCAATCTTGCTGTAGAATTTTTTGTACCGCCGCTTTATCCCGGGCTTGGGGCGGTACTGCATGTTGGTGTAGCGCTCGTAAAACCGCGCGATTACGCGCAGGAACCATGCGTGGCGGATGTACATGGCCGGAGAAATGAGAATAATGCCGGAGGATAGTTGCGGATAGTGCATGGCCGCATCCAGCACCAAGTTGGCCCCGAACGAGTATCCGAGGAGGTATGTTTTTTTACCGAGCGAGGCGAGCGCTTTCAGCTCTTGGTGCACGGCCTCGCGCCAATCCAAATATGAGGATTCAATCAAATCCGCAATGTGCGTGCCGTGGCCCGGCAGGCGCATGACGCGCACATGCATACCCTCCCGATTAAGGAATTGCGCGTACTCGCGAAAAAAGTGCGGCGAGCCGGTGAACCCGTGCACAAATAACACAGCCCGTTCGCCCTCCGCTTCGAGCGTATAGTCCCTCGCGTTCGGATTCACGGGATACCGCTCTTTGTACATCAATCAAATCGCTAGCTCTTCCACCAGGTCCACCAAACGCGCCGCGTACCCAAGTTCATTATCGTACCACGCGAGCACTTTCACCAAGTTTCCGCCCACCACCTGCGTGAACGAGAGGTCCACAATCGCCGAATGCTCATCGCCGATGATATCCGAGGAAACAAGCGGCTCGCGGGTTACGGCGAGGATGCCGCGCCAGCGCGGATCCTCCGCGGCTTGCCGGAACGCGTCGTTCACCTCTTCGACTGTGACATCCCGCGAGGTGACCATGGTGAGATCCGAGAGCGAACCGCAGATGGTCGGCACGCGGAGCGCAATGCCATCGAACCTATGTGAAAGCTCTGGAATGGTTTTGGCTGTGGCAATGGCCGCGCCCGTGGTGGTGGGCACAATGTTGGCGGCCGCCGCGCGCGCGCGGCGGAGATCCTTGTGCGGCCCGTCCACCAAATTCTGGTCCGCGGTGTAGGAATGGACCGTGGTCATCATGGCCTTTTCAATGCCGAACCTGCTGTGCACCACGGCCGCAACCGGCGCAATGCAATTGGTGGTGCAGGAGGCGTTGGAAACGATTTTTGCGCCGGAGCCATCTCCTGCGTTGACGCCAACCACGAGCGTGGGCGTTTGCTCGTCCTTTGCCGGAGCCGAAATAACCACGCGCTTAGCGCCCGCTTTGAGGTGGGGCTTTGCTTGTTCGGCCGACGTAAAAAAGCCGGTTGATTCGATAACCACGTCAACGCCGAGCTTTTTCCACGGCAATTTGCCCGGCTCTTTCTGGGAGAATACGGGCACGGTTATGCTTCCGACCGTGAGCCCCCCTTGGCAATCCTTGTGCTTGAACGGTTTTTCTGCGCTTGCCGAAACCGGCCGGCCGTATCTGCCATACACGGTGTCGTACTGTAACAGGTGCGCCAGGGTAGCAGGATCAGTCAGGTCGTTGATGGCGGCGACATCCAGATTCTTGCGTTCGAGCGCAATTTTAAACGCGGCGCGGCCGATGCGGCCGAAACCGTTAATGGCTATGCGGCGCTTTTGGGAGGATGGCATGAACATAGTATACAACAAATCACTTGTCATTGCGAGGAGTCATGTACACATGACGACGAGGCAATCCCGTCGTTTACGAACCGTCGCCCGAATCTTTTTATATAAAACGTTTCTGAATTCACGGGATTGCCTCGGTCGTGAGTACCCTCCCTCGCAATGACAGCTATTATTGCACGATAGTGCCTATCTTCTCTCCCTTCAAAATTTTTGCAATCACCCCGGGCTTGTACTTGAACACGATAATCGGGAGGTTGTTGTCGCGGCAGAGCCCGAACGCGGTTGAATCCATGACCGCCAAACGCTTAGTGAGCGCGCCGTGGAAGCTGACCCGCGAAAGCTTTTTGGCTTTTTTCTTCTTATCTTTGGGATCGCTCGTGTACACGCCATCCACGTTCGTGGTTGCCTTGAGGATAACCTCTGCGCTTACTTCGAGCGCGCGCAATGCCGCGGCCGTATCCGTGGTAAAGTAGGGGTTTCCGGTGCCCGCGGCAAAAATCACAATTTTGCCGTCCGCAAGATGGCTCACGGCTTGCCGGCGGATGTAATCCTCCGCAACTTCTTTTATGGAGAGCGCGGTGAGCACGCGGCAATCAGCCCCGAGCTCCTCAATTTCGGCCTGCAAGGCAACCGCGTTGATGATGGTGCCCACCATGCCCATGTAGTCCGCGGTTGCGCGGTCAATGGCTTCCGGCGAAACGTTCCGGCCGCGGAAAATGTTGCCCCCGCCCACCACCACCCCGATTTCAACGCCGCCGCGAGCGAGCGAAACCAACTCTTGGGCAAGGCGCCTAATGGCGTCAAAATCGAGGTTGTAGCGGCTTGAGCCGAGCGCCTCGCCGGAAATTTTGAGCAAGATGCGCTTGTAGTTCATGTTATATCTGCATGCGGATAAAACCGGCAATCTCGATTTTCTCCCCTATCTTTGCCGTTGCCTCTTCGAGCAGATTCGCAATGGTTTTTGAATCGTCCTTCACGAACGGCTGATTGAGGAAGCACACCTCGCCGTAGTATTTGGCGAGCTTGCCTTGCACGATTTTTTCAACCATGTCAGCACCTTTGCCGCTTGAGGCGGCCTCCTCGCGCAGAATGGCCTTTTCTTTCTCAAGCGCATCCGCCGGAATGTCGGCCGGCGCAAGGTAGAGCGGGTTTGAGGCCGCAAGGTGCATGGCCAAGTCCTTGGCGAGCGTTTGGAAATCGGCATTCCGCGCCACAAAATCTGTTTCGCACACGAGCTTGACGAGGGATGCGACTTTCCCGTTCGAGTGCACGTACGAGCCGATCCACCCTTCACCAGCTTGACGCTCCGCGCGCTTGGCCGCAATCTTCTGGCCCTTCTTGCGCAACAGCACAATTGCCTGCTCCTCGTCCCCGCCGGATTCGGCGAGCGCTTCTTTGATATCCATGATGCCCGCGCCGGTTTGGTTGCGAAGTTTTATGATAAGTTCTTTTTCGGACATACTTTCTGGTCATTCCCGCGAAAGCGGGAATCCAGTGTCAATCGCACGAATGACGGATGATTCACTGGACCCCCGCTTTCGCGGGGGTGACATCTGAATTATGATTTACTATTTTCTTCAGTGCCGCCTGCCGCGCTCTCCCTTCCTGCAATCACCGCATCCGCAATCACGTGGGTGATGAGG